>JAIRKB010000097.1 GCA_031260385.1 Propionibacteriaceae bacterium
GATCAGCCCAGCACCCCACCAATCGGTTGATCGCCTAGTTCAGCGAAGACAGCGAGCGATTCCGCGGCCGAAATTGGGTCGATAATTTCGATGGCAAAACCATTGTTGACTAGGACATAGTCGCCGACTTGGGCTTCTGGAACATAGGCAAAGCAGCAAGAAAATGGCACCCCGTTGAGCTCAACATGCCCCATCGGCATTGGGCCAGCGGTGATATCCAGGATCGGCAGCGGCGCGGCAACACACATCAGAGACCTCCTTTACCCTGGTCAACCATATCGACAACCAAATCCATCGCGCCAGCCGGGGCCGCCGAACAAGGCAAACAGGGATCCGCTTCATGGATCGCCTCCTCAAGCTGAGCCCGTCGCCTCCCCTGATCAACCTCTGTGGCGGCTGTGGTCAACAAATCCCCTAACCAGGGTTCGTTTTGAGCGGTCGGTGTCAGGATAGTGGCAGCGCGGACGCGGCCATCCTCGCCAATCTCATAGCGATGGACTAGCAATCCACGAGCCCCATCAACCCAGCCGACTCCGATCCCCGCTGGCAACTCACCAGACCAGGGCACCGCGCTCGGCCCACTAGTCAACTCCGGGGCGTTGAGCAAGGCTTCGATGACTTCAACGCCATGAAGGGTGATAATCGCGCGAGCGCTGGTGGCACCACCGCTGCGATCCCGCCAGGCTTGCTGGTGGGCGGCCGCTCGCGGGGTCGTTAAGATACCGACCCGCAACTGGGCGACCGGACCAACCCGATAGGTTCCAGCTTGAGCGCCGAGGGCTTTGAGGTAAGGACGCGGACTGGGTGAACCCGGGACTGCTTCGGCAATCAGGCTATCCCAGTCGCTCGCTCGCGCGGCGGCAATGATTGGGCGACCATCAGTCGACACCACTCGAAGGATGTGGCCAAAGAGGTCGAGGTTTCCCGCCTCATCGATGAGGGCAAGATCAGCGCCGTTATACCCTTCGGGGGGGATTGGCATATCTAAGGTTCTCTTCACCACACGTTCAGCGGCCGCGAGGGCACCAGGAATGAGTTCGAGGCAGCGATCACGAGTCTCGGGATCGACCTCGATCGCCACTCCCCCAATGATCGCCGTCGCCGGAAAATGCCCCGGCGAGCCAGCCACGGCCATCGCTAGTTTGGCTAGGCGGCGCAATTCCAGGGCCTCGTCTCGATCCGTGGCAATCATTCCCACCAGATGGATTGCAATAACGGCGGCATAATGTAGCAAGCGTCGGATCGTAGTCGCGCTGACGGGGAGTTCACCAACGCCAGCGAGAGCCTCAAGGGCGCGAATACCCGCCAGATGATGGGCCGAAGGGCAGATACCACAGAGCCTTTCCACCAGCCGAGGCACTTCAATTACCTGGCGTCCGGTGAGCAGGGCATCAACCCGCGGCAAGCCAGTCAGATCAAAGGTGGCTTCGGCGACGGTGCCAGTGGTGTCCCGAGACACCACCACCCGAGCCGGGGCGGCTTCGATGATCTGATTGATGGCAATACGCTGCGTCATCTAACCAGCTCCCGGTATGAGAAGATGGGTTTATGCACGAACTGGCCATGCTCAAAGGCGTCGTTGACGCTGTCGAGAAAGTGGCGTCCCAAGCCGGTGCGCGCGGTGTCAAGGCGGTTCATCTGCGGGTTGGTACGCGCAGTGGCGCCGTTCCCGAGGCCTTGGAGGGAACGTGGCCAATCGTAACAACCGCGACCAGCTTGGCCCAGACCAAGTTGGTTATTGAAGTGGTTCAAGCGGCGGTCTGGTGCGAGACCTGCGGCGGAGAACAACCAATCGACGAGTTCTTTGCTTGGACCTGCCCAGTCTGCCAAACGCCGACCGCGAACCTGGTTGCTGGTCGCGAGTTCGAGTTGGTCGGGGTTGATTTGGATGAAACGCCGATTTGACAAGGGGAGACAGCAGGACCGTCCCCGGGGCGGGGGGTTAGGCATTGGTCAGCCAGCGGTTGATTTGGGCGATCGCTTGTTCGAGGGCTTGAGGTATGGCGGCGGCGACGACCTCAGTTAGGCCGACACGCATTTCGACGATTTCGGGGACGATGCCTATCGCGGTCACCTCTTCGGGCTCGCGCCCGGTTAGGCGGGCGGCGCTGAAGACATCGAGCAGACCGATCTGGTGGGGGGAGAGTTTGGCGGCCAGGAGGCGCTTGATCTGATCGCCAGTCACTTCGACGACTTGACCGGGGGTGGGACCGGCGATGGCATCGAGGATTAACAGACGCTGGGAATCCTGGAGGACGCCGAGTAGTTCGAGACCACCCGTACCCCCCCAGACATAGTCCACTCTGGGGTCGGGAAGAGCCAGTTCTAGTTGGGCTAGCAATTCCAGACCAACGCCATCATCGGCCATGATGGGATTGCCGACACCTAAAACGGTGACGGCAATCCCAGTGGTTTGTTCAGTCATTGGGCCTATTCGGTCACTCGATGACTGGAGCATCAACCGGACGGGTCCCGCGCCGCACCCAGACACCACCATTGACCATCGCCGACAGACCGCCGTGGCGCTCCACGGTGTCTGCCCTAAAGACCAGGTAGACGTGACCAATCACGAATCCCCACAGTAGGAACATCACGATGGTATGGAACAGCCGGATCGCCGGAACACCGAAGATGTGCACTGGTGTCGCCAGGAAAGCCCAAAAGGCATTAGTCGGATGGGCTAAGGCAAACAAAGTGAAGCCAGTGAGCATCTGCACTAGGCAGAGCCCGTACACTCCGGTATAGGTCAACTGCTGAAGCGGATTATGCCCGAGATAAGTCGGACCTTCGGTCCGAATGAAGGTGTAATGCAACACCGTCCGCCCGAGGTTCTTAAGATCCTCGGTCTTCCACAGCGGCCACATCGCCCGCCACCGCAGGTAGCGGTCCGAGGAGGTGAAGGCCGACCAGACCCGAGCGGCAGCCACCACGATCCAAGCGAAGGCGGCCACGAAATGGATCAAGCGCACCCAACCCATCAGGAAACCCGACGCCGCGCCCGCGTAAGCGGGTTGGGAGAAGAAGGGTTCCATGATGAAGAAGCCCGTACAACTGAGGATGAAAATCAGCGCCACATTAGCCCAGTGCTGGATCCGCAAAGACGGTGACCAAACCGAGATCCGAGCCCAGGTCGCTGGGCCAGTCAGGATATCCTCATCAATCTGAGACCGGTCGGCATTCGACGAGACCGCGACAAAGCCTTGCAACCTGAAGGGCCCTAGCTTGTCATCCGCATCGACCCGTGCCGTAGCCACCGCCAGCGGACGCCAGCCACGGTGAATGGCGATATTGGACTTGCGCTTCAGCAAGGAGCCGTGTTCGCGTCCGACCTTGACCTTCTCCAAGATGGACGCCATCTCGCCTCGCATCACAACCAAGTCCTCAACCGCACCACTCGCCCGGGTGTAAGCCCGGACGCGGGTTAGAGAGTAACGCCGATTGGGGGTTGCGGGATCAAAATCATCGGCGTCAACATCGGGAACCCGAATCTGGGGATAGCCCCGATCCATTCCTTGTTTAAGGGCGATGTCAACCGGATCAACGCTATTTGGCGGGCTCGCCGCCGCTAGCGCCATGATCCGGCCTTCACTCATCGAGCCCAGGCTGTAGGCCGCGCCGGCGATCACATCACCAGGCTCGACTTTGCCTTCTAGCTGATCGGTCATGATATTGCCACCTGTAACTCGTTACCTTGCGGGTCGAGAACGTGAACCGCGCAAGACATGCAGGGATCAAAGGAGTGGATCGTCCGAATCACCTCGAGTGGTTGCTCGGGGTTGACCAAGGGGTGATGCTCATTGCTGGCCAAGGCCTCTTCGTAGGGACTCCTTACGCCATACTCATCGCGTCCACCACCATTCCAGGTCGACGGGACAATGGCTTGGTAGTGGGAAACCTTGCGGTTCTTGATCTTGACCCAGTGGCCGAGGGTGCCACGGGCCACCTCGATCAGGGAGTAACCGTCCGCTGCCTTAGGCCAGGACTTGGGCTCCCACTTCGTCGAGTCGAAGACATCGATATCGCCCGCCTTCAAGCCTTCAACGAACTTCGGGAAGGTGACATCGACCAACATCTCAATCGAGGTCAGACACTCGACGGCGCGCGCCAAGGTCCGGCCACCGGTGGAGTTCATTTGCTTCAAGGTGATCCCGTATTGTTCTGCCGCGGCGTTGACGATTTCGACCGTCCGCGGGTGTTTGCGGGCATAAGCCAACATGACACGGGCCAAGGGGCCAACCTGCATTGGCTTGTCGGAGTAACGCGGCGCTTTCGACCAGGTGTATTCCGTACGATCGGCCAACCAGGTGTACGGCGGGGTCGGGCCGGTGTAGTCGACCACAGTCTCGCCTTCGGCCGGCGGCAGACTGCCCGGCTTCGAATATTTGAACCACGCTGAAGCGACCGATTCGGTGATCTTCGAGGCTTCGAAGGTATGAACGGTGTCGAAATCATCGTCGAAGATCACCCCAGGAGTAACCTCCATCATCGGGTTGATCGCTGGAGACTCGTTCGGATCGCCGCCGTAGGCAGCGCCGAGCATACCGACTGCGAGATAGTTCGGGGAGGAAACCCCGATATCGAAGTAGTCCTTGTAGACCCCCATGATCGCTTTCGCGTCCGGGATATAGCAGGTGGTGACGAACTCATAGGCTTCGTCTAGCCACTTCTGAATCTCGGCGATCTGAACATGGTTGATCGATTCCGAACGGTTCGGGTCGATTGTGCAAGCCATGCCACCGACCAGGAAGTTCGGGTGAGGGTTCTTGCCACCAAAGACCGTGTTAATCCGGATCATCGAGCGCTGGAACTCCAGGGCATCGAGATAGTGAGCGCAAGCCATCAGGTTAGCTTCCGGTGGCAGGCGATAGTCAGGATGATCCCAATAGCCACCAGTGAAGATGGACAACTGCCCGGAAGCCAGAATCGTCTTGATCGTCTCGCTTACCGCCGTCATCCGCTCCAGGGTGTTACCCTTCCAGGTCGACCCAATAGCGCGAGCGAACTCGACCGCTGCTGCCGGATCAGCCTTCGACGCCGAAACGACATTAACCCAGTCGAGGGCGTGGAGATGATAGAAGTGAATAACGTGATCCTGGACCCCAGCCGAACCCATTACGAGATCGCGAATCAGCAAGGCTTGCGGCGGCACGCGCGAACCAATAGCGTTCTCAACTGCCGTCACCGAGGCGATAGCGTGGGTGGTGGTGCAAACCCCGCAGATCCGTTGGAGGAAGGCCCAGACATCGCGAGGATCGCGATTCGCGACAAGGGCTTCTAGACCCCGGAACTGTGTCGCCTCACTCCAAGCGTTGGTGATCTTGGCATTCTCAGTTTCCAGTTCGATCCGTAGGTGACCCTCAATACGGGTGATGGGATCAATCACATGTGGTTCAGCCATTATTTCTCTGCCTTTCCGGGCTCGTCGTTGATGGTTTCGTCAACTGGTTCATCGACAAGTTGGTCTGCTTGATCTGCGACAATCCAGCCTTCCTCATCGCCGAAGGCTGCCATCGCTTCGGCTTCCTTCTCCCGTTCCTTACCAGAGGCATGGCGGGCGGCGGTGACTCCCGCGTGAGCGGTCGCACCAATGGCGGCGGCGGCAACCAAGCCGAGGCCGATCTTGGTGGCGGTGGCTTCAACGCCGAGACCAGGGACATTGGGCAGGACCGAATAGAACGGCGTGAAACGATCGAAGAAGTTCTTCTCCGTACAACCGATACAAGGGTGCCCGGCCCCAACCGGCCAACTAGTGTGCATATTCCACTGGATGATCGGGCAAGCAGCGAAGGTGCTCGGGCCCTTGCAACCGACCTGGTAGAGGCACCAACCATTGCGGGCGGCGTCATCATCGAAGGTCCGGACGTATTGTCCGGCATCGAAGTGCGAACGACGCGGGCAAGAGTCGTGGATCCGCTGATCGTAAGCGAAGAGCGGACGACCTTCGGCATCAGTCTTGGGGGCTTTGCCGTGGGTCAGGATATAAGCCACGGTCGCGGTGATCACTTCACCGATCGGTGGGCAACCAGCCACGTTGATAACGGGCTTGTTCTTGATGATCTGGTCGACCCCGACCGCGCGGGTCGGATTCGGGTGGGAGGCCTGGACGGAACCCCAGACCGCACAAGCGCCGACCGCCAGAATGTGCGTAGCATTCTTGGCAGCGTCTTTCAGGATCTGTTCGGAGGTCTTGCCACCAATCACACAGTAAATGCCATTGTCTTTGGTTGGGACCGAGCCGTTGACGACCAGGATGTGGTCTTCAGCGAGCGTGTCGTACAAGACCTTCTCCGCGGCTTCCCCGGAGGGCGCCATGATCACTTCTTGGTAATTCAGCGACAGCAGGGAGAGGACTACATCCTCGACTGTCGTGCCGCCAGAGCGTAATACGGACTCAACACAGCCCGTACATTCCTGAAGCTGCAACCAGACGACATTGGGTTTGGTCATACCGCCGAGCACATCAGCGATATCACCGGCTGTCGGTGTGTCGGTTGGATCATCGGCATGGGCTTTTGTTACCGGACCAAAAACCGTCGTTCCGGCTGCGAACACCGCTGCCAGACCGCCACAGAACTTCAGGAAATCCCGGCGGGACACACCCGCCCTCTCGAGATTCTCTGCCAGGGTTGGCTCTTGCCAACCTTCTATTGAGTATGTCACGCGAACTCCCTCCTTGGGCTAACTACGTTGTCTCCTCAAGACCACTAACACCACCGGTTACGAGGTACCCCACGCCATCTCGGTGACTAGCTTCATGCTAGCGCAAGTGATCGTACTAGGGCGAGCAAACCGAGCTATGGACGATAAGTTCAAAACTAATCTTCTATGGCAGGATGGTCTCATCTCTTATGGCAATATTATGATCACCAAGAAGAGTCCACGCAGAAGTGGTCGTCTACGGGAAAGGAACCGATAATGGCCTGCCTACTAGTGCCTGCAACACAAGCCCTGATTGTCACCGCAGCGAAGTCCCGGGTAAAGGAAACACCCGCTAAAGCCTCCCGTTCTGGCATCTCTTGGGGCCGCAAACTCACCTGGCTTACCACCATGCTTTGGGGTGGAGCCTTACTCCTCGGGCTTGAACATATCTGGCACGGCGAGATCACCGCCGCTTTTCCCTTCTTGCCCGCCCTAACCAGCCTTGCCGGTATCCAGGCGATGGCCGTGGAACTAGCGACCACCGGTGTGGCGATGGCCTTGACGGTCACCGTCGTCTGGGGTCTGATGGTGGCGGCGGTGGAGTTCTTCCCACGACTGGCCACTGCAGTGAGCCCGAAAGCCTGATTGAACTTAAATGACTCTAGTCATTACGGCGATCGCTGCCGGAATTGTAGGCAGTGTTCGGCTGGGCTTCCCGACCCGTGCCCGCGACTGGTCGCTTGGCGTGTTGGCGCTGATCTATCTGGGCGCGGCCCTGATGTGGCTGGTTGATGGGCTCAGGTCGCTAGGGGCTGGTGGGCCTTTCCTCGATACCAGCCCGGAAGCCATGCGCTCAGAATCCCTGCTTGGCGCTTGCGTGGTTGGCCTAGGCTTGATCGCCTGGCTGGTCTTCTGTTTGGTCCGTCGACGCCGTCATCCCTAAGCCCTGATAGCAGGCTTACTGATAGTACGGCGAGTTGTACGGCTGTTGGGGTGGGTTCGGCGGATAACCACCTTGAGGCGGGTAGCCTCCTTGAGGCGGATAACCAGGTGCTGGTGGGTAACCCGGCGCTGGTGGATAACCTGGTGTGGCATAGCCACTGGTCGGCTGATAGTAACCCACCACAGTGCCCGGGGGGTAGTCATACTGGTTTGGACCCGGCACTGTTGGGCTGGCGAGCCAGATCAGCAGG
The DNA here is from genome assembly GCA_031260385.1 of Propionibacteriaceae bacterium. Classification (GTDB taxonomy): domain Bacteria; phylum Actinomycetota; class Actinomycetes; order Propionibacteriales; family Propionibacteriaceae; genus WQYJ01. The sequence continues at coordinate 7,833 of JAIRKB010000097.1, forward strand.
AGAATCGGACCAACCAGCGGGATGAAAGCGAAGAAGTAGTAGGCTCCCGATTTTCCGATGTCGTGGAGTCGGCGCCAGGAGACCGCTAACCCAGGAATGAAGGTTGCCAGCGAAACCAAGCTCATGATGGCGGAGAGCGCTTGGCCGAAGCCGTTGTACACCAATCCAGAGTAGTAACTCGTCCTCGAACCAAGGGTCAGGATCAGCGTATACGCCACAGCGTTGAGGCCAACAATGGCGAGGGTGTACCACCAGTACTCCCCGCGTGAGGCCCGGCCCGAGAAGGTGGCGTATTTCTTAAAGACCCGCACCACCGCATCCATGAACCCGATGCCATACCACGGTTTGTCGAGACCGGGATCAGGGGTTCCGGTCGGTGGTGTCAACCCCGGCACGCCTTGAGCATAAGGAGCTTGGTATGGTGCTTGGTCCCATTGCGGTTGGCCCATATATGGCGGTTGCGTCATGATCTTCCCCTTTTGTAAGTGGCCCCAGTTGCGATCCTAGTGTCCCATACTCTAGGCGATCAGCGAAAGTCGCGGGAAGTATGAGAAGTGGGAACTGGCAGGGGTTCCGCGTGGTCCGCAAGCAGATTGATCACCCCTTCGGGCGAACGCTCCAGAATCCCGCGAATAATCAGGGCGCTGGACTCGCGTAGGATCCGCCGGTAGCGACCCCATAGGCCCCGGGAGCAGACAATATTGATCAGGCCAGTTTCGTCTTCGAGGTTGAGGAAGGTGATGCCAGAGGCGGTCATCGGGCGTTGCCGGTGGGTGACGAGACCAGCCACCCGGATGCGACGGTTCGGTTCAGCGGCCCGCAGATCGGCGCAAGACAGGATCTGCTGGCTGGTCAACCAGGCCCGCTGATGGGCAATCAGGTGATCAGCCGGCGCCACCCCGGTGGCGTGAAGATCACTAGCTAGGATCTCAAGGCTGGTTGGCTCGGGAAAGAGCGGTAATTGAAGGTCCATTTCGCCCGGCGCCGGGGTCGTCCCGGGCAGGGTATTGGGTTGGTTCCGGGCCGCCCGCCCGGCCCCCCACAAGGCTTGGCGACGGCCAAGACCAAGGCAGGCAAAGGCATCGGCACCGGCCAAGGCTTCTAACTGTTCACTGGTCAGCCCCACTCGGCGGGTGAGATCCTCCAAGGAAGCGTACGGCCCGCCGGCTTCACGTTCGCTGACAATCCGGGTCGCCACCCCCCGCCCAATCCCTCGGACCCCGGCTAAACCCTGGCGAACGGCGAATCCAGTGTCACGGCGGTGGCTGGCCGACTGATCGGCGCCCTGGGGATCGAACTCGCCGACCGGTGGTTGCCTCGAAGCAAGGCAAGAGTCCATTCCAGTGGCGTGGAGACCAAAGGTGTCAGACCCCTTTGGCGCGGTCTCCAGGGGTTCCAGGGTGGCATCAACCGCCGATTGGACCAGACAAGGTCGCAGGATGACCACCCCATGGCGACGGGCATCGCTGACCAGGGTCGAAGGGGAATAGAAGCCCATCGGCTGGGCCCGCAAGAGTCCGGCCAGGAAGGCGGCCGGATAGTGGAGCTTAAGCCAGGCGCTGACGTAGACGATTAGGGAGAAGGCCAAGGAATGGGATTCCGCGAAACCGAAGTTGGCGAAGGCCTGGATTTGGGCATAAATCTTGTCGGCTTCCGCGCCCGTCAACCCATTGTGAGCCATTCCCTGGTAGAGCTTCTGGCGCAAGGTCTCGATGCGTTCAATACCACGTTTGGAGCCCATCGCTCGGCGCAACAGGTCGGCTTCTTCCGGGGTGCACTCCCCCACCGCTACCGCCATTTGCATGAGTTGTTCTTGGAAGACAGGGATGCCAAGGGTGCGTTTGAGGACTGGTTCGAGTTTTGGATGGGCGTAGGTGATCGCCTCAACGCCTAGTTTGCGTCGTACAAACGGATGGACCGCCCCACCTTGAATCGGGCCGGGACGGACCAGGGCGATTTGGATGACCAGATCATAGAAGCGGCGCGGTTGGAGGCGGGGCAATAAGCCGATCTGGGCCCGGGATTCGACCTGGAAGAGCCCAATCGAGTCGGCCCGGCAGAGCATGTCGTAGACCCCCGGCTCCTCTTTGGGAATGGTCGCTAACTCCCAGTTTTCGCCAGTCGAGGCCTTGATCAGGTCGAAGCAGTGTTGGAGGGCGGCGAGAATCCCCAACCCCAGCAGATCGAACTTCACCAAGCCCATCCAAGCGGCGTCATCCTTATCCCACTGGATGACCGTCCGGTCGGCCATCCGAGCATGTTCAATGGGAACCACCTCTCCGACTGGTTCGCGGGTCAGAACCATGCCACCGGAGTGGATGCCGACATGGCGGGGGGCCTTGAGCAACTGGGCTGCCAGGTTGGTGACCTCGGCGGGAATATCCTCTTCGCGGTTCAGTTCAAAAGAAGACGTACGCTTGGCGAACCCGTCTTGTTGGCCGACACTGTAGCCGAGGGCCTTGGCGACATCCCGGATCGCGTTCTTGGGACGGTATTGGATGACCGTACACACCTGTGCCGCGCATTCACGACCATAGGTCTGGAAGACCCACTGGATGATCTCTTCACGCCGATCAGAATCGAAATCCACATCAATATCCGGTTCCTCGTCGCGCAGACTAGACAGGAAACGCTCGAAAGGCAGGTTATAGCTGATCGAATCGACAGCGGTGATATTCAGCAGATAACAGACCGCCGAGTTCGCCGCCGAACCACGCCCCTGGCAGAGAATCCCCCGTCGCCGCGCCTCGGCGACGATCCCGGCGACGATCAGGAAGTAGCCCGGGAAATCCTTGGCTTCGATCACCTGGAGTTCCTGCTCAATCCGAGCCCGACCGGCCGCGTCAAGGTCGGGATAACGCCCCGGCACCGCCCGCCAGACACAGTCCCGCAACCACGACATCGGGGTGTGACCCTCGGGGACATCCAGGATCGGCAGGTCGGGACGGACCTTCTTCAACGGAAAAGCTAGTTCCTCGGCCAAGTCGACAGTACGCGTGACCGCCCCCGGATAACGGGCGAAGCGGACGGCCTGTTCGGCCCCGGAACGCAGGAAGGCCGTCCCGGCCCCGGGTAGCCAGCCGTCCAGATTGTCAAGAGAGCGATTGGCCCGAATGGCGGCAACGGCCTGGGCCAGCGGATGCTGGGCCGGGGTGGCGTAGTGGACATTACCGCTGGCGATAACTGGCAGGTGGTGTTCCTGGGCAAGATAGGCCAATTGATCGTTGCGGGTCGAGTCGAGGGGCTGGCCGTGATCGATCAGTTCAACGTAGACGGCCCCGAAACGCTCCCGGAGCTCCTTGAGCTGCCCACTGGCAGCGTCCAAGCCACCTTGCTCTAGCCCTTGGCGAACCGCCCCTTTGCGGCAACCGGTCAGGATCACCCAATGGCCATCTGCCCTAGCCGCCAAGTCATCGAGATCATACAGGGGACGACCCTTCTCCGCGCCGTGTAATTGCGCTTTGGTGATCGCCGATGCCAGGCGCCGATAGCCTTCCTCGCCGCGGGCTAAGACCAACAGATGGCTGCCGACCGGATCGGCCTGACCCTTCTGTGGTTCGGGCAGGTCGAGCGACAACTCGGCCCCAAAGACCGTCTTCAGTTGCATCGTCTCGGCCGCTTCAGCGAAGCGTACGATGCCGTACAAACCATCGTGATCGGTGAGAGCGAGCGCCCGAAGCCCGAGTCGTTCCGCTTCCTGGGCTAGCTCGGCGGGACCGGAGGCACCATCCAGGAACGAAAAAGATGAATGGGCGTGTAACTCAGCATATGGAACGACCGTCTCAGGTGGCGAGATTTTTGATGGAAGGTAGGGGCGGCGCTGCCAATACTGCGGGCCGGCGAAACTAGCATCCGGTGGCACTTGCCCCGCGAGGGTTTGCTGGAGGGTTGACCAAGGCACCGGTGGGTTATAGAAGCCCATCAGTCGTACCTCCCCTCGGCCCACCAGGCACCACAATGATCCAGCACTAACAACCAAGCCTGCCCGGCGGTGTCAACCACCTGAAAGCGGTAAGCGCGGCGGTGGCGCGGCGCATCCCAGGTTCGTTCATCGATCGCCCAGGGCCCGGCCCAGCCGGTGATCCGACGCGGATCATTGTCGACGGTCAACAAGATTGGCGCCGCCGATAGCCGCCCCCGCTCATCAACCTGCACTAGCTGACCTTCGGCGTCGAAGACATCGACCGGGCGCGGCACCACGAAGACCTCCGCTGGTAGTGGGGCCGGCAAATGCCCGGGCCAGGGGCGGTCGACAGGTTGGGCGACCACCACTCGATCCCCCCACGGCACGAGGACCTGACGCTCCGCCAACCAGCGTCCACCGCCGATCGTGGCCGTCACAACCCCGTCATGGCCGAGCAAGGCTTGGATCCGGGACAAGGCATGATGCACCCGTTCATCGGTGGCCGTGCCAAAGAGTCCGGGCTCATGATGGAAGGCGGCATCACAAGCCACCGGGGCGAGGCGCACCGAGACGACCGGGCTGGTCATCGCCGTGGTGGCCTCCAACTGCCAGCGCACCCGATCAACCACCGCCGCCGCCGTGAAGGCCGCCGGATGGAGCCAGACCCGCTCACTGACCTCGCCTCGTTCCCCGGTGATGATCACGGAGAGTTCCGTACAAACCAGTTGCGCGCTCGCTAGGTTGGCGATGAAGTCACTGGCGGTGCGCCGAACCGAGAACCCCACCTGGTCAACCCGGTCGAGCGGCGGTTCGAATTCAACCTGGCGGGCCAACTCCACCGGCGGAGTGCGTGGGGTGACCGCCTGGCGATCGGCGCCACTAGCCAAGTGATGTAAAAGCACCCCCCGCTCACCGAAGCGCTCCCGAATACTCGCTTGGGGCAAGCGAGCGAACTCCCCTAGGGTTCGGACCCCCAATTGCGGCAGCAAGCGGGATAGTTCCTCGTCGCCTAGTCGATCGATCGGCAAGGGGGCGAGAAAGGCCGCCGCCCCAGAGGGAGGTACGACCCGGACCGGATCAGCGGCATATGCCGCTTGCTCGGCGGTGAAGACCCCGTCGGCGATCCCAATCCGAACCGCCACCCCCAACTCCGCCAAGGAATCAATCAGGTGGGTCGCAGCGGCTACCTCATCACCGTGATAACGCGCTAGTCCGCGCGCCCGAATCGCCACCAACCCGGCTCTAATCGGCTGGACCCCCGGTGTCAGCTCCTCCAACTGAGCTAAAAATGGGTCGAATAGTCGCTGGTCGCGGCCCGGATCAGCGGGCACAACCAGAAGTTCGGGACACCCCGCCTGGGCTTCGCGTCGCTTCTGACCGCAGCGAACCCCCTCCAAGCGGGCTTCCAGCGAGCAGGTCACCACCCGATTGGCCGTCACAATCGCCACCGCGCGAGTGGCGGCTTCGGCTTCACCGACACTGCGGCGCCAAGCGGTCACCGGCCAGTCGGGAAACCAGACGATGAAACAGCGGGTCGGGGCGTTAGTCATCAGGCCACCATCCGCAAAACGGTCCGCTCCGGCGTTCCCTGGCCCCAGCCAGCGGCCGGTTCGAGAATCCCCTCCGAGCCGGGCAAGACCACCCGGACACTGCGACCGGCTGGGTAACGCTTGGAATGAACCATCAGGTTGGCCTCACACTTGGTCAGGCAGCCCCAACCATCCCCCACGCCCAGCCACTGTGGCCCCGTCAAAGAGATCGTCGCTTCTGCTCCTGGCCACTCCCCCACCACGAGCAAAACCGTTTCACTATCGCGCAAGCGCGTCGCCAGGCGCGCCGCCTCGCCTTGGCGCACTGGGGTCGACGGACGGACGACCACCACCGGCAACGCCGCACTCAAGGCCGCCACCACCGACAACCATTGCGCTTCGGGTTGCGGAACCAACACCACCCGCTCTAGTTTCACCCCGGCTTGGCTGGCGGCCTCGACCCCGAAATCGGGCAGACCGACTAAGGCACACCACAAGCCATCCTGGGAGGGAGCCGCCAATAGTGACCCCACCAGTTGTGGCGACTCGAGGCAGTAGGCCGCTCCCGGTTTCAATCCCCCACCGGTTAGCAGGGGGGCTAAGGGTGAGGGCACTGGATAGACCGCACTCTGCCCCCGCGCTTCCATCGCCGCCACCTGGGCCCGCAAGCGCGCCACAGTCGCCTCACGGGATGGCGAGGCGACGCCAACTGGGACCAAGGACATACC
>JAIRKB010000122.1 GCA_031260385.1 Propionibacteriaceae bacterium
ACGCTCCCAAACGTGCCACAACCCGACATTCGGCGAATCGGAGTAGGGTTCGTATTGTGAACAACGGATCTGTACGACCGATTTGGTCGGCGGGAGCGGTGCCTTTGCGGGGGAAACCCTCCAAGCGGAAAGTCGCGGTGATTCATCGGCCCGCCTATGACGATTGGGCGCTACCGAAAGGCAAAGCGGAGCCGGGGGAGTTGCTGGCGACGACCGCCGTCCGCGAGGTCGAAGAGGAGTCGGCGGTTCAGGTCCGACTAGGCGCCTCGCTGACCCCGCAACGTTACCCCATCGGCGCGGCGATGAAGTTTGTCACCTGGTGGGTTGGACACGCCCAAACCTGGACCAAGCTGACCCCGAACCCGGAGGTTGATCGGGTGAAGTGGATGCGGCCGGACAAGGCCCTGAAATGGTTAACCTATGCCAATGATCGCGCCGTTCTAACCGAAGCCCTGACTTACCCAGACACCACCCCCCTGTTGATCGTCCGTCACGCCAAGGCGGTCGCCCGCGAGAAATGGGCCAAGAAAGACCACCAGGCCCGCCACCTCAGCAAACGCGGTCAAGCCCAGTTGCCCTATATCGGCCAGATCCTGACCGCCTTCGGGGTCACCCGTCTGCGCTCCTCCCCCGCCGAGCGCTGTTTGCAGACCCTCGCCCCTTTCGCCAAGACGATCAGCCGCAAGATCAAAACCGACCCCGCGCTCGATGACACCGCCTCTGATCAGGCCGTCGCTGACCACATCATCAAACTCGCTCGTACGGTTGGAGCGCGCGGGATTCCCACTGCCATCTGCTCCCACCTGCTGACCATCCCGACGATGCTCGAAGCCCTCGATATCCCGCCCCGCCCGATGGCGACCGGCTCCTGCATCATCCTCCATCTCGACAAATCCGGCCGGGTGGCCGCCAGCGAATGGCACGACACCCTGCGCGCCAAAGCTCGGTAAGACACATAAAAAGCGGAACCGCCTCCAAGGGGGAGGAGACGGTTCCGGTGCTTGGATTGGGGCATCACAAGCGGTGCCTGGCTTACGTCCAGTGGACGAGGCTTCATACGACTGAGGGGTTCAACCTTGAGCCTTAGCCAGGCTGACATAAAGTTCTGATCAGTTCACCCCACAGCACAAATGATGCTTTTACACCATTCTCTGAATCAATAATTTTACCATCTATATATGGTCAGTGTGAAACAATGCCCACTGACCGGGACATCGTTTTTCCTTGCCCAAGTCAGACCGCTGCTGCAGCCAGCTCGACCGCCTGCCGGCAGAGCTTCGTTATACCCTCAAAATCACCAGCCGCCACTAGTGCGGGCGGGATCATCCAGGAGCCACCGAGTGCTGCCACGCAGGACAGCGACAGATATTCGGTGATATTGGCGGGCGAGATCCCACCAGTCGGCACAAACCGCATCGACGTAAACGGTGCCGCTAGGGCTTTGATCCCGGCCACACCACCATACAAATTAGCAGGGAAGAACTTCACCGTCGTGATGCCGAGGGATAACGCTTCCATGATCTCGCTCGGCGTCACCGCGCCGGGCAAGATCGGTTTGCCGGCTAGGCGGGCCTCCCGAATCAACTCGGGGCGCAAGCCCGGGCTGACAAAGAACTGGGCCCCCGCTTCGACTGCCAATTCAATCTGGGGCAAAGCCACAACCGTGCCCACCCCGACAGTTAACCCTTCAATCTCACTCATAATAGAAACACATTCGGCCGCCGCTTCCGTCCGGAAAGTGACTTCTGCGATCGGCAAGCCCCCAGCCACTAGGGCTTCTCCAACTGGGCGGGCATCCTCGGGGTTTTGTAAAACGACTACCGGGATAATTTTGTAGGCAAATAAATCCATCCTACCTCCAATGTTAGGGGTCCATTCTAGCGTTGAGAAGGGGCGGAAGCTCAATCGCTTCCACCCCTACTCATAGGACCATTACTACAGGGCGCGAATAATATCTTCGACGCGCTCTTTGGCATCACCGAAGAGCATGGCGGAGTTTTCCTTGTAGAACAAGGGGTTTTGCTCGCCAGCATAACCGGTGGCCATTGAGCGCTTCATCACCACGACCGTGCCAGACTCCCAAACATGGAGCACGGGCATGCCGGCGATTAGCGAATGCGGATCTTCGAGCGCCGCCGGGTTGACGGTGTCATTGGCGCCGACCACCAGAACGACATCAGTCTTCGGGAAGTCGTCGTTGATCTCGTCCATTTCAAGCACGATATCGTACGGCACCTTCGCCTCAGCCAACAGTACATTCATGTGGCCGGGTAGCCGACCCGCCACCGGGTGAATGCCGAAACGGACGTGAACCCCTCGTTCGCGCAGCTTCGAGGTCAAATCGGCCACTGCCGACTGCGCTTGGGCTACCGCCATCCCATAACCGGGGGTGATGATCACCTGGTCGGCATTGCGCAGCATATCGGCAACCTCACCAGCGCTCGTCTCGCGATAGTCGCCGTAGTCCTTAACTTCACCGCTAATCTGACCATCGGTGCCGAAGCCGCCCATGATCACCGAGATGAAGGACCGGTTCATACCCTTACACATGATGTAAGACAGGTAAGCACCAGAGGAACCGACTAGCGCACCGGTGATGATCAGCAGATCATTGCCGAGCGTGAAGCCCGCCGCCGCCGCTGCCCAGCCGGAGTAGGAGTTCAGCATCGAGACCACCACCGGCATATCGCCGCCACCGATCGAGGTGACCAGGTGGACACCAAGGGCCAGGGAGATCAACGTCATCCCAGCCAGCAGCCAGATATCGAGCGCCGGGTTGGTGTTGAGCACGAACCAGACCGTCAGACCGATGATCGCAATCACGGCCGACAGGTTAATCAGGTTGTGGTTCGGCAGCATCATCGGCTTGGAGCGCATCTTCGCCGCCAACTTCAGGTAAGCGATGATCGAACCAGTGAAGGTCACCGCCCCAATGAAGATGCCAATGAAGAGTTCACCGCGATGAAGCCCCTCCGGCCCTTCGAAAGGCGAGAAGTAGGCTACCCAGCCGACGAGGACTGCGGCTAGACCAACGAAGGAGTGCAGCAAAGCAATCAGCTGCGGCATCCCGGTCATTTCGACCCGCAAGGCCATGATGATACCGATGGTTGCCCCAACCCCCATGGTGATGAGGATCGCCCAGGGTGCCCAGCTATCGGCGGCCGCCACGACATTGACCAAGACCACGCCAAGTTCAGTTTCGAGCTTGGCATTCTGCCCCAGGACCGTGCCTAGGACGGTGAAGATCAGAGCCAAGGCCATACCGACCATGCCCATCAGATTGCCGCGCTTCGCGGTCTCATGCTTCGACAACCCCGCCAAAGCCAGGATAAAGCACAGACCGGCAATGATATAAGAACCAGAAACTAGTGTTATTGACATCTTCTCAGCCCTTCTTGAACATTGCGAGCATGCGCTGGGTGACCGTGAAGCCACCGAAGGCATTGATGGAGGCGAGCGTGATCCCGATGACACTGAGCACGGCCACCAGGGTCTTCATCCCGGCTTCTTCGATCCCAGTCATTGTCGACAGACCCACCAGACACCCAACCACGATGATGGCGGAGATCGCATTGGTCACCGACATCAGGGGGGTGTGCAAGGAGTGG
>JAIRKB010000176.1 GCA_031260385.1 Propionibacteriaceae bacterium
CTGCTGACGAGGCTCGATTTGGGTTGTTTTTCTAGGCACCGTTTGCTATTGTCGCGGGTATACGTGAGTACGGGGAAGTAGTCACTAAACGTTGGGAAGGGGTTTCTCGTGAAGAGGAATTGGGGAAAGCGTGTTTTGGCGACGGTGTTCGCGGGCGCGCTTGTGTTTGGGGCAGCGGGGACGACTACCGCCAACGCCTATCCGTATCAATCGGTGCTAAATCTGACTTCATCAGTCCTCACCGTCGAAAAGCTTGTTGATGTGCTGATCGGGGATGCGACGGATGTTTCCAATATCAAATATACCGGGTCGGCCCAACAGCTAGGCACCTTTGATGGCTTTACGACTCTCGGGGTCTCTAGTGGTGTCGTTCTGTCAACTGGCTTTGTGTCCAACAACACGAACAGCGCAGTGCCGGGGCCTGCTACCGCGACAAGGAAGAGTGGCCAGATCGGCTCCGGGGTTTCCGACCCAGATCTGAATGCTCTGCTCCCTGGTACCGAGACAACCCTGGACGCTACTTCGTTGGAGTTTGACTTTGTTCCGAAGTCCAACAAGCTGATGTTCGACTACATCTTTGCCTCCGAAGAATACGCTGACTACGTTTTCACTCGGTACAACGACGTGTTTGGTCTGTTTGTCAATGGCGTTAACTGCGCAGTCGTTGGTCCGAACCGGGATATCGTCTCGGTCAACAACGTCAATAACGGATATCAGAACAACGGCGTAAACGCCAAGAACTCAGCCTATTACCGCAATAACTCAAGCTACTCGAACCCCGTTGCGGATACCGGATTTAACGGCTTGACCACAGTCTTGACCTGCGAGGTCGCCGTCAACCCGGGTGTGAAGAACCACATTAAGTTTGCCATTGGCGACGTCGGCGATTCAGCCCTGGATTCCGGGGTTTTCATTGTCGCCAACTCCTTCGTGACCGAGTTCCCGGAAGCGGTAGATGACCTCGCCCAAACCAAAGAAGGCACTGCGGTGACCATTCCGGTCCTCGACAATGATTTCGGGACCGGCCTGAGCATCACCAATGTCACCAATCCTTCGAATGGTACGGCTGTTCTCCAGGGCGACAAGGTGATCTACACCCCCAACCTCGGCTTCTGGGGAACTGACACCTTCCAATACTCCATCATCAACCAGCATGGGGTCTCCGACACCGCAACGGTCACCGTCGTGGTTGACCGAGTCTTAGTGCTCCAGAAAGTCGTTGTCGTCTACGTCGATGACGATAACGGTGGGGCGGTAGTCACACCGGCATCAACGGCAATCACCACGATCTTCGGCTACGCTGGCGAGTCGGTTGGCTACACTGTCGCAGACGCCCAAGCCGGAGTCCCCACCGGTTATGTCTACGCCTCTTTGGATAATGTCGCGACCTTCCATGACGCCCCGAACGTTAACCAAACGATCACGGTGCACTTGGTTCAGCGTCACACCATCGGTACGTTCACCACGACGCGGACGATTACCTATGTCGGGGCCGGTGCGGATACTCCTGGCCCAGTGGTGCAGACAGTGACTTGGACGACGGACACCAATGATGTCACTGGTGTTATCACCTACACGCCAACCACGGCTGGATACCCGGCTCTCGACTCTCCGGCGATCGCCCTCTACACGGTCTCACCCGTGACTGTGCCAGCGGCCAGCGTGACCGCCAGCAATGTGCAACCTAGCAACCTCTTCGAGACGGTGACCTACACTGCCTACCTGACGGTGGCGGTCTTCTGGGTTGATGTCGATAATGGAGCGCTGATTACGCCGGTGCCTGGCACGATCACCATGCTCTACGGCCCTGACGGCACGCTCGTCGGCTTCACCGAGGATGATGCCAAAGCGGGCATGCCCAAGGGCTACACCTTCCACAGCATCGACAATGTCGTGACCTTCGATGCCGATCCCGATGCCAAGCAGGTCATCACGGTGTTTCTGGCGAAGATTCCGCCGATTATCGAAACCGGTGGTACGGCCCAATCGGCTCTGCCTTTCTTCGGGCTCATCAGCCTAGGCTTCCTGGTCGCCTTGGTTGGCGTCACCCGGGTTCGTCGTGGGGCAGTGACAATCTAATTATCAGTCGGTGGCCTGGCTAGGTTGAATGACCAAGCCAGGCCATTGGCATTTTCCCCCAGCTTTCAAGTCAGGGGGATATGCAGTGTCGATTACTCGGTTTCGGGAGCGGTAGGGCTGTCGCCTTCTGACCCATCGGTCGACTCTGGGTCGACTGAATCCGGATCGACTGAATCTGGATCTGCCGAATCGGGATCTGCTGAATCTGGATCTGCTGAATCTGGATATTGCGCGATAGCGGCGACCTGGTCCCCATTGCGCAGACCAACGAACTTGACGCCCATGGTGTCGCGGCCCTTAACGGCAACGTCGGCGACACAAGCGCGGATGATCTGGCCACTGGTCTTGATGGCGATGACTTCGTCGGTGGAGGTGACGACGAGACCGCCGACCAAGCAACCACGATCCTCGTTGAGTTTCATCGCTTTGACGCCTAAGCCACCGCGACCCTGCTCGCGATATTCCGACACGATCGTACGTTTGGCAAAACCGCCATCTGTGACCGTGAAGACGAAACGATCATCCTCGGGCATGTCGGCGTTGATGATCGCCATCGAGAGCAAGGAGTCGTCTTCCCGAAAGCGCATCCCGGTCACACCGGAGGTCGCGCGGCCCATGGGGCGCAGTTGCTCGTCGTCCGCCCGGAAGCGGATCGCTTGGCCTTTGGAGGAGATCAGCAAGACGTGGTCGTCGGCATTACACAGGTTGGCACCGACCAGCTCATCGTCCTCATCGCGGAAGTTGACCGCGATCAAACCCGACTGGCGAGCTGAGTCGTATTGAATTAGCTCGGTCTTCTTAACCAAGCCCCTCCGGGTGGCCAAGAGCAGATAGGCGGCATCGGTGTAGGTCGCCAGGGTCAAGACCTGGGCGATCTTCTCGTCCGGGACGAAGCTCAGCAAGCCAGCGACGTGGCCCCCTTTGGCTTCGCGTCCACCCTCGGGCAGTGCCCAGACCCTAGTCCGGTAGACCCGGCCTTTGGTGGTGAAGAAGAGCAGCCACTGGTGGGTATTGGTGGCGAACAGGTGGGCGACCTCGTCATCAGCCCGCAAGGTTGCCCCCTTAACCCCCTTACCACCGCGCTTTTGCAGCCGGTAGAGGTCGGCTTTGGTCCGCTTGGCGTAACCACCGTGGGTGATCGTCACCACGACATCCTCTTGAGGGATCAGGTCAGCATCGGACAGGTCACCATCGGCCGCGATGATCCGCGTCCGGCGTTCGTCACCATAGCGATCGACGATCTCTTGGAGTTCGGAGCCAATGATCTGGCGTTGACGCTCGGGAGAAGCGAGGATGTCACGCAGATCAGCGATCACCCGTTCCAACTCGGCTAAGCGTTCGATGATCTTCTGACGCTCCATCGCCGCTAGGCGCCGCCACTGCAGATCGAGGATAGCGGTGGCCTGCTCCTCATCGATATGGCGTTCCTGATCGGTCGCCGGATCAAGATAAGTGAGCAGATCCATCAGCCCTTGTTTAGCGATCTCGGCATCCCGGGAGGCCCGAATCAGGGCGATCACGGCGTCGAGTTGGTCGAGGGCCGCCACGTAACCGCGCCAGATGTGGGCATTGCGCTCGGCTTGGGCGATCCTAAAGCGAGTCCGCCGTTGGATCACTTCAATCTGATGCTTAACCCAATAGGAAATGAACTGGTCGAGGCGCAAGGTCCTCGGGACGGCGTCCACCAGGGCGAGCATATTGCAGCCGAAGGTGTCCTGGAGTGGGGTGTGCTTGTAGAGGTTGTTCATCACCACGCGCGGTTGGGCGTCGCGCTTCAACTGGATGACCAGGCGCTGGCCGGTGCGTGCTGAGGTATCGTCGCGAATATCGGAGATCCCGGTGAGCTTGCCAGAGTTCACCAGTTCGGCGATCTTGACCGCGAGGTTGTCCGGGTTGCACATATAGGGCAGTTCGGTGATCACCAGGTTGGTGTGGTTGCCCTCCTCTTCGATATCCATGACGGCGCGCATCGTCACTAGACCGCGACCGGTCC
>JAIRKB010000217.1 GCA_031260385.1 Propionibacteriaceae bacterium
TGATGTCGAGACCGGCAAGATCACCAACACTGCCCGTGGCTGTGGCATGGGCCCGGTTGCCGAGATCTGCCAGACTGACACCGAGGAGACGAAACTCACTCGAGCGCCAGCTCTGACCCTGCTCAAGAGTGTTGACCTGAACATCTTGAATGCCGGGGCCCTAGCGACCTACACCTTCACCGTGACCAACACCGGTAACGTGGTCTTGACTGACCTCAAGATCATTGAAACCGAGTTCACGGGCACCGGTGGGATGTCAGCCGTCACCTGTGACACCACGACCTTGGCTCCCGATGCCAAGGCAATCTGCACAGCGACCTACACGCTTAGCGCTTCGGACGTTGCTTCAACGCTGGTCAAGAACACCGCTTATGCGACCGGTCTATATGCCGCCAAGAATCAAGTCGTGCCCTCCAATGAGGCCTCGGCGTCGATCCCGTGGACCCACAACCCGGAGCTCCGCCTCGCCAAGACTGGCGCGATGGATGCCGCCGCTAGCGACCCACCGGTGGTTGGTGACAAGATCATCTATTCGTTCTCGATCGTCAACACCGGCGATGTGACGGTGACCGATATCTGGGTCGAAGATCCCTTAGTGGTGGTCGGCTCCTGCACCGTGGCCTCAGGCATCCTGCTGCCCGGTGAGTCGATGACCTGTTACGGCGCATATACCATCACCGCGAAGGATCTCGCGGCTGGCAAGGTCGTCAACACCGCCATCGCCCACGGCAAGGCCTCGGATGTTGACTCCAACACCTCGACATGGATCCAACCGCTACGCCATAACCCCAACATCAAGACCGGGGGTGAGGTTCGGTTTTCCTGGCCCTTCGGCCCAATCTAGATAGGCGTTGACGGCATCGCGCACCACCTGCGAACGTCGGCGCCCGGTCCGCTTGGCCAGGTCGGCTAGGCGTTCGTAGACGGGCTTCGCGAAGCGAACGGTGATCTGTGGTGAGTGCTTGCCGGGGGCAGTCAGGGATGGTCGACCAGCGACCATCTGATGGGCTGCTTCCACCAGACGCTCGATTAGGTCATCGGTGATCCCACTTTCTTCACGAGAGATGGTTGGGAAGTCTTCGTCGGTCATCGTCGCGAGATACGCGCGCGCCTCTGCTTCGGTCATTCTCGGTTTCAACTCTGTCATTCCCGGTTTCATCTGAACCTCCAAATCGGGCGATGCCTGAAGCTTGTCGGCATCGCATGGACAACCGTCTCATACTGCCCACGTTGCACTGTGATCACTTCGATCTCTACTCCGCGATCATCGACGCCTCGGTAAAGCCAACCTGGCTCTTCCCAGTTCGTCACAACTTGAACGGGCGGTGCTTTCATCGTTACCTCCCAGGTCGAGCGACGCGGAACACCATGCTTGTCGGCCGTCCTATCGAACTTCACAGCACTCTCCTATTATGCACCCCACAATATCTTTGAGTCTAGTCACAATTGGAAATCTCCTCCTTCCTGAGCCATTCGTTGTTTCATACCCTTACTATGTCTATTTACCGGTCTGATTAGTCATCCCGAGACCAATCTGTGGATAACTTTCGTACAAAAACAAAGTTATCCACAGGCTGAAACGGGAAAATGGCTAAGTCGGGGATCCAGGTTTGATCCTGGAGGGGTTTCCGGACTAAGATAGATCGTCGGTGTTCTATGCGAACACCCGGTTTCCGGAGGGAACCTTTCAACTAGGAGAGTAGGCCGCAGTGTATGCGATAGTGCGTGGTGGCAGCAGGCAGCACAAAGTCACCGAAGGTGATGTGCTGGAGATTGATCTGGTCGAGGCCGAGATCGGCGACACCATTAGCCTACCGGCGGTCTTGTTGGTCGACGGGGACAAGGTTGTCTCCGACCCCAAGGGGCTCGCCAAGGTGAAGGTGACCGCTGAGGTTCTCGATGAGACCAAGGGACCGAAGATCAAGATCGTTAAATATAAGAACAAGTCCGGATATTTGAAGCGCCAAGGCCACCGCCAGCGTTACACCCGGGTGAAGATCACCGGGATCAAGTGAGGTAGAAATGGCACACAAAAAAGGCGCTTCATCATCACGCAACGGGCGGGACTCCTCCCCCCAGTATCTCGGCGTCAAGCGTTATGGCGGCCAGGTCGTTAAGGCCGGCGAGATCATCGTTCGCCAGCGTGGAACCCACTTCCACCCAGGCGAAAACGTTGGCCGGGGCCACGACGACACCTTGTTCGCCTTGACCGCCGGTCAGGTTGAGTTCGGCGTCAAGCGCGGTCGCAAGGTCGTCTCTATCGCGACCAGCTGAACGGCGTCGGGATATCCCCAACCCGATCTGAGGACTTATGGCAATCCCCTCCTTTGTCGATCAGGCACGGCTCTATGTCAGTGGCGGACGCGGAGGACACGGCTGCACCTCCGTACATCGTGAAAAATTCAAACCCCTCGGCGGGCCCGATGGCGGCAATGGCGGCCACGGCGGTTCGGTAATCCTGCGCGTCGATCCCCAAGTCACCACCCTGATTGACTATCACCGTCACTCCAAACGCGAAGCCCCCAACGGCCAGCCTGGGCGCGGCGGTCACCAGGATGGCGCGAACGGGCGCGACATTATTTTGTCGGTGCCGGAAGGTACGGTGGTGCGTGACGCGGTCACCGAGGAGCTAATCACTGACCTGGTTGGCGCTCAATCAGAGATCGTCATCGCGGCTGGCGGTCGCGGTGGGCTCGGCAACGAGGCCCTCGCTACCAAGGCCCGCAAGGCGCCCGGGTTCGCGTTGTTAGGCGAGGACGGCCAGTCCCGTGAGATCCGCTTGGAGCTCAAGGTCCTCGCTGATGTGGGGCTGGTCGGTTTTCCTAGTGCCGGCAAGTCCTCTCTGATCGCGGCGATTTCGCGCGCCCGCCCGGAGATCGCCGATTATCCGTTCACGACCCTGGTGCCCCACCTCGGGGTGGTGGTGGCCGGTGATGTCACCTACACGGTGGCCGATGTCCCCGGTCTGATTCCCGGTGCCGCCCAAGGCAAGGGTTTGGGGCTGGACTTCCTGCGCCACATTGAGCGTTGTCAGGGGCTGGTTCATGTCATCGATTGCGCGACCTACGAGCCGGGGCGGGATCCGGTCAGCGATCTTGAGGCGATCGAAGCCGAGCTGCAACAATATGGCGGGCTAGCTGATCGTCCCCGCTTGGTGGCGCTCAATAAGGTCGACGTGCCGGATGGCAATGAGATGGCCGGACTCGTCGCCGACGAGATCCGGGCTCGCGGTCTGGAGGTTTTCCTGGTCTCGGCTAAGAGTGGTACGGGTTTGCGCGAACTGACCTTTGCGATGGCCCGGATTGTCGCCGAGCGCCGCCAGGTGGTCGTCGAGGCGCCGAGTGTGCCAGTCGTCATTCGCCCCCTGAAGTCCACTGGACCCGAGTTTACGATCGTACGAGAGTCGGATGGTCAAGGCGGCGAAGTCTGGCGGGTCCGGGGTAACAAACCGGAACGCTGGGTCAGGCAAACCGACTTCCGCAACGCTGAAGCGGTGGGCTATCTGGCTGATCGCCTTAACAAGCTCGGCGTCGAAGACCAGCTGTTGAAGTTGGGGGCTGAGCCGGGGGAGGCCGTCGCTATTGGGGGCGACGATCCGGTCGTCTTCGATTTCGCCCCCCAGATCGATATTGGGGCTGAACTACTGTCGCGGCGTGGTGAGGATAACCGAATGGAGTCCTTGCGCCCCGCCGCCCAGCGCCGTCGGAGTCTCGACGCCGAGTATTTCGCCGCCAAGGAAGCGGAGAAGCTGGTTTCGGCGGCGGTGACGGGTCTCGATCCGGAAACCTGGGAGACCCCGGAAGTTCCCGACCCTCAGGGCGACGAGGACGACTAGGCAGGGGAGCCAAAGGGGAGTCAAAGGCGGACGGATCAGTCAGTCAGCGCCGGAGCGAAGGTGATGGTCGGGCAGTCCTTCCACAGTCGATCCAGCGAGTAGCGTACTCTCGCTTCAACATGCTGAATGTGGACGACAACATCGAAATAATCCAGGAGCACCCAGGAGGTCTCCCCGGTACCCTCGCGGTAAAGTGGCTTGCAGCCCGCCAGATGGGAGCGCTTCTCAATCTCATCGACAATCGCGCCGACCTGGCGGTCATTGGCCCCGGAGACGATGACAAAGACCTCGGCGATGCCGAGTTTCTCGGAGACGTCGAGGACGAGAACGTCCTGGGCTAGCTTCTCCTCGGCCGCCTCAACGGCGAGGCGAGCGATCATATAAGCGCGGTCACTAACTGTCATGAAGGCCCATTTCCGTCGCGGTATAACCCACGTTTTTGGATATATTGCACGATTCCATCAGGAACAAGGTACCAGATGGGTAGGCCTTCGCGTATCCGCTCCCGGCAGGCTGTCGACGAAATTGACAGCGCCGGGACTTCGAGTAGGGTCACCTTGTCGGAGGGCAGGTGGGCGATAGTTTCCGCCCGCAATGGCGACCGGGGTCGCGAGACGCCGACAAAGCGGGCGAGCTCAAAGACCTCTTCGGCACCGCGCCAAGACAGGATATTGGCCAGCGCGTCGGCGCCGGTAATGAAAAATAGGTCAACGTTCTCCCCCCGTACCTTCCTCAGGTCGCTGAGAGTGTCCACCGTATAAGTATCGCCACCGCGATCGATATCGACCCGGGAGACCGAGAAGCGCGGGTTGGAGGCCGTCGCGATCACCGTCATCAGGTAGCGGTCGTCGGGGGCGGAAACCCGCCGGTGGGCCTTCTGCCAGGAACGCCCGGTGGGCACGAACACCACCTCGTGCAGCCCAAAGCGCGCCGCCACCTCCGAGGCGGCGACCAGGTGACCATGATGGATCGGATCAAAGGTCCCACCCATCACGCCGAGACGGATCCGGGCGACATCGGGGGGTTGCACCAATCCGGATTCTGCTCCGACTTCCTCTTCTGCCATACCCTCCATTCTACAGGAGTACGTGCACCAGGGGACGTTTCTGGTGGTGCCCCCGGGTGCACCACCAGAAACGTCCCCTGGTGCGCCTGGTGCACCCGCCCATGGTACCCCCCTGTGCCATTTGTGGTGTCTTGCTAAGGCGGGCTAGAGGGCGGAGGGGAGGAGGAGGCGGACGAGGGCGGCGGTGAGGGCGGCGAGGATTACGACCAGGATGAAGGGGGCGCGGCGCCACAAGGCGATGGCGGCGACGGCGAGGGCGGCGAGGCGGGCGTCAATGACTAAGCGGCCACCGCCGTCGAAGGTTTGTTGGGCGACTAGGCCGGCGAGGAGGGCGACCGAGACGAGGGCGACGATGGGGGCGATCTTGGGGGAGGAGACCCAGCTTTCGGGGAGGAAGTGGCCGGCTAGCTTGGTGAGGAAGATGACGGCGATGGCTCCGGCAATGGTCCACCAGATGATTGGTTCAGTCATCGAGCACCTCCGGGGGGGGAGGGGTGCCGTCGAGGATCTCAGGAGGGGGAGCGGCACCGTTGGAAACCTCGGGAGGGGAGGTTGCACCGTTGGAAACTTCGGGAGGGGAGGTCGCACCGTTGGGCATCTCGGGAGGGGG
>JAIRKB010000232.1 GCA_031260385.1 Propionibacteriaceae bacterium
GGTTGAGCAAGCTCATGATCGCTTCAGTGGTCTTGGCGCAACCATCGTCGGCGATATAGGCGCCGTAGTGGGGGAAACCTAGCAACTGGGCCTTCTCGGCCCGAAGATTAGCCAAGCGCAAGATCGTCGCCCGGACATCCCACTCACCGGCTTGCCCGCGCCCCAGTGAGGCTTCGAAGACGCGCTGGCGGGTGGTACGGTCGTCGAGCTGAGCCAGCAGCGGTTGACGGGTGGTGTTGACCAACTCGATCAGCCAGCCATCGTGACCTTGTTCGCCGGCCACCCGGCGGGCGTCATCAATCTGATCGGGATTGAGCCCAGCGAGAGCGGCAAGATCATCGACCGCAACACCGGCTCCGAGTCGTCCTTTGACGACGAGCTGGGAATACTCGGTTTCCAGTTCGGCGATCGCGGCATTGATCTCCTTCAGGCGCTGCTGGTCAGGGGCGTTCAGTTCAATTCCGGCGCGTACGAAACTGCGGCGGTGTTCGCTGAGCCACCAACGATCCTGCTCATCCGCGATAACCTCACCGGCATCGATCCGGTCTTGAAGCTGAACCAGCTTGTCGTAGAGTCTTCTATCGAGCAGAATCCGGTCAGCGTGGCGGGCGAGCTGGGGGGCAACCACGGCTTCTACCTCATCGCGGGCAGGGTTGGTGTCGGCCTCTTTGAGGGTCCAAAAAGCGTTGGCGACCGCCGTGGTGTCAGCCCCGGCCCCCTCCCACCGCGCGATCAAGTCGAGTTCGGGTGGTGAAGATTGCGCTGTGAGCTGTTCGAGGGCAGCCCACTCGGCGGCCATCGCGGCTTCAAAACGACTAACCCAGTCGGCATCCGGGGTGCGGGTGAAATCCGGGAGCTGGTATCCCATCGCTTCGAGGGTGGGGTCCAAGGGGAGCAGGGGGCTAGGCATGATTATCCTTCGCGATTGAGGCCGGGCGATTCGACGACTCCTGACAGGGAGGTCGTGCTGGGTTCTATCCTAGATGGTGACCAGTTCCGGTTCGGTTTGGAACCCGGTGCGGTTAGCCGAAGCGTAGTAGACGCCGATCTTGTGTTGGCCGGGGGTCAGGTTGATTGCGACGGTAACGTAACCTTCGGTGCCGTCGGTGCTCTCCAGTAGGGCAGGAAGATTGCGGTCAGCATACTGCGGGACACCGTCAACAGTGATCTGGTAGGTCGCGCCAATCACACCCTTGATATACAAGGTTACGATCTGACGACTGACTGACTTCCGGAAGGTCGGCGGTGGCGCGATTAGGAAGCTGGTGGTGTCGGTTCCCTGAGAGGTTTCCCCGCGAATGAACACCGGTTGGTGGCCAGCGCCGATCGAAGGATAGGGACCATCCACGGACCAAAGACCGCGTCCATCGGAAGTGATCTGGAAGGTGTCGGTGCCACTGCCGGAACCAACTTGGACGGTGACCGGCTCCAGCGGAGCGCAGGTTCCGGTGATGATCGGGAACAAGGTGTGGTGGGTGCCAGTGTCGACCT
Organism: Propionibacteriaceae bacterium; assembly: GCA_031260385.1. Taxonomy (GTDB): domain Bacteria; phylum Actinomycetota; class Actinomycetes; order Propionibacteriales; family Propionibacteriaceae; genus WQYJ01. The sequence goes on from JAIRKB010000232.1 coordinate 1,492, forward strand.
TGGTGATCGCACAGACGCCATCACTCGGTGGGGTCGTCGACTCGGGAGGTAGGGGATCCGATGTTGGGTCCCCAGGGACGGTCGTCCCGCTCGTCGGGCCAGTGGTCGGGGGGTTCTGGGTTTTCGTGGGACTACCCGGGGATAGCCAGTCGAAAGCGAGGGCGGCAGCCGTTAAGCCAACAATGAGCAGAACGACAAGAGTGATGCAGATCGCCACGATAGTGCTTCGACGCAGCTTGGTGCGGTCCCGGCCCGGTTTCGGCGCTGGCTTCTTCACGGGGCTCGGTGGTCGCGGTGGCGGAATTACCGGTGGGCGCGCCGGCGGCTCCTCCTCCTCTTCCTCAACGCTCGGGGGCTCTTCGATTAGTACGACTGGTTCGCTAGGCTCTTCTGGTTCGGCTTCGACCTCGACGACGACCGGTTCTGGTTCGATGTATTCCCTCGATGCCAGGGGGTCGGGGAAGTCAACGCCGGTGAGGACATGGAGCACGCCATCGCCCGCTGGGGTGTCGCCGGAGGGGGGTGCGGTGGTTTGAGCGAGGGCTGCCACCACTGGTTCCGGCAGGGGAGACTCATTCGGGTTCCAAGCGCCATGAACCTTGAAGTGGATCGTTAACGTGGCAGCAATGACCGGCCCGGCATAGGCGGTGAGCAAGAGGGTTTGGACCTGGGTTCCCATTGTCCGAGCGGTGGCGCAGATCGCGGTGCACTCGGGGCAGTTGGCGAGGTGGTCCGTGATGAGCAGGGACTCAGCGTCAGACAAGGTCTTGCGCAGATGAGCGCGAATATGCTCGCGCGCCCACTGGCAAGGGCTATTCGCTGGGACGCGGTCCGCATGGGCTTTCACCCAAGCCGCTGTCAAGGCCCGTCGGGCCCGCGACTGGATATTAGTGATCTCGTTTTCGCTAAGCCCGAGTAACTGGATGATCTCCCGGGTGGTCATCTTTTCGATGTCGCGATACCAGAGGATCTCTTGCCAAGTTGGGGGTAGGGTGTCGAAGGCCTCGACCATCGTAGTGACTGCCGGATTATCCCTCGGCTCAGTGGTGAGCTGGTGGATGGTGGCATAGAGGTAAGGCCGGAACCCGGCTGGAGGCCCGCCATCAGCCAGAATGTCGTCGAGGATGAGAATCCAGGCTTCTTCACAGATCTCTTCGGCTTGCTCGGGCACTTCCGCGCTAGCGGCGACCAGCCCGATAGCGGAGTGGCGGCGCCACAGCTCGTCGAAGGCGGCGGGTGAGCCAGCGCGCGTACTGCGAATTAGCTGCTGATCAGACAGGGTGGCGGTGTCAAGCTCCGTCTCGGGGATGGAGGGTTCTTGGGTTTCAGGCTCGCGCTCCTCGGGCGCGGCGAACTCACCAGAGTCGGACCGTTGATCGGTCTGATCTAAATCACCCATAGGAACCCCTGATGTAGTCGGCAGTCTGCGCAGGTCCCTCCCGCGACCAAGTCACCCGTACCTCGTTAAGCTACAAGAAGCATACCATGTAGGTGTTAACCCTCCGGGAAGGTGAAACAGCTAGCGGACATTGATTGTTTGTGGGGCACTGGTCACGCCGCGCCGCTCCCCTTCCTGATAGCGCACTTGGAAGGTGTGCCCACCGGTTTTCAGGGTCAACTGCAGGCTGGCAGTCCCCTCGGGGCCTAAGACGATTTCCCTGGCCAACTGGTTGTTATCGATCAGCTGAATGGTCGATTCGGGCAAGCCCCAGAGCTTGATCGTGACGTGATTGGCCCGTGATTCCACGGTGAAGGTCGGGGGTGGAGCCAGCGTGAAGGTGGTGGTGAAGGGAGTCGGGTTCAGTTGCCCAGCGACGATGGCAATCTGAGTGCCTGGTTCGAGCGGACAAGGGGTCTCGGCGGACTCACTCGCCGGGGGGCTTGGCGGCTTGCTGCCGCCTTGGCTGTTGCCGTCCTCATTTCCACCCTGGCTGTTGCCATCTTGGCCATTTCCGCCTTGGCTGTTGCCGTCCTCATCGTCTTTGCCGCCGCCTGGCGGGTTAGGAACCGCCTTGACCGAGCAGATCGGCAAGTTCCAGTCTCCTTCGCTATCGGCGATGGTGGTGAAGAAGGTTCCGGCAATCAGCACCGTGACCAGATCCCCTGGTTCGCACCGCCCAGCCAGGATGGGGTAAACAGTGTTGAATAGGCCAGTGTCGAGGGTGGTGATCGTACAGGCCAGTGGTCCGGGGGCTGGAGTGGTTGGCGTTGGTGGGGTGGTGCCCGCGGGTGGGGGGCCGGAGG
>JAIRKB010000247.1 GCA_031260385.1 Propionibacteriaceae bacterium
TTTGACCTTGCCATCCACTTAGCGGGCATCATTGACATTGGCTCTGGCCACCGCAAGCTCGTTGAGCGGGTCAATGTCCAAGGGACCGAAAATGTCGCCACCTGGTGTCGAAGCCACGGCATCAAACTGATCTATTGCAGTTCCGTCCACGCCATCCCACCCTTGCCTCACTGGCAGGTGATGGCCGAGCCAGCCGTGTTTGATCCCAACAAAGTCAAGGGGTTGTATTCAAAGACCAAAGCCGAAGCCACTCGGCGCATCCTAGAGCAGACAACAGCCGGTCTTGACGCGATGGTGGCGATGCCCGCCGGAATCATCGGCCCCGGCGAGCGTCGGCTGTCGAATATCGGCCAGTTAATCGTTGATCTGATCTGCCGCGGCCTGGTCGCCTATATCGATGGTAAATACAACTTCGTCGACGTTCGTGATGTCAGCGCTGGGATAGTCCGCATGATCAATCACTGGGATAGTGGTCAAACCTATGTCCTTGCGGGTCGGGAAATCACTGTCGCCAACCTGTTGCGGACGGTGTCGGAAGCTTCCGGCGCCCCGATGCCCAAGGTTCGCTTGCCGTACGGGTTCGTGCTTGCCACCAGCCATCTGGCGGAACTGCACTATCTCGTCCACCGCAAGAAACCCCTTTACACCCACTACTCCATCAAGACTCTACGCACCAACTGTCGTTTCTCGTCCCAGAAGGCCCACGATGCCTTTGGCTATACTGTCCGTCCGCTCGAAGACAGTCTGCGGGAGATGACAAGTTGGATCATGGATCACTACATTGAGCAAGCCAACATCACCTATAGAGCCGTCCCCTTCCGCGCCGCAGTTCAGGCGACCTTAGTCTAGATCGGTAGGAGACTTCCGTAAGGGATACTTCTGGAAGCCGTGGCCCTTGAAGTCAACGTCATAATCCGCCGAACGGACGATATAGACAATCTCGTCGATCGTGGCATAGGCCATGAGTAAGGCCAAGGCGAAGATTGACCAGACCGGTGTGGTCCGGGTGAAGGCCATACAGGGCACCAGGATGTACGCCAGGGCAGCAAACGCCTTGTGGGGGAAGGAGTGAAGCAGATTCCCTGTGTTCTGGAACTTTTGGGCGAAAGGCAAAGCAGTGAATTTCGTGGCGAGGATGATTACCACTAAGCCGACGTTGAGCCACATCGAGAAAGTGGTTTCGGCGTCCCTGCCGAAGTAGAGGATGCAGCACATTACTCCGATGACCAAGAGCAAGGCATCGCCGATGACATCGAGCAAGGCCCCAAACTCTGACTTGGCATTCAGTCGGCGCGCTAGAGTGCCATCAACCTTGTCGGTCGCGACGAGGAAGAGGAAGACCAGAATCCAAATCAGGGGTACGGCCGTATACTCGCCTAACAGTGGCAGGCGGATGGTTAAGGTCCAGGCCTCCCACATCAAGAATGGCAGAGCAATGGAGCCGAAGATGCGGATGAGGGAGGCGATATTCGGCAGGTATCTCACAAAACCGACAGCTTGATTTTCCACGGGAACTCCTTAATCTCATCGGGTGGTCCGGGTTGGCTCGCAGAACCCTGATTCGAACCCGGTGGTCCCTTCGCGCAATGTTACCTGACCGCTCCCCCAACCAAAAGGCCCCTCATCTCAGCAAGTTCTTCCCTAATCCTGATAGATGATTATCCGGTTATTTCTAGTAAAGGTAAGCTGTTATCCTTCGCGAGAAAACGGTAGACTCGTATTCACCCAGCGTTGGGGGGCAGGGGGGAAATATGGAGTTGAATGAGCGGATTTCGAGACTAGATTCTGAGCAGATCATTTTTGGGAGCATCTTTGGCTTAGCCAATCGCCTCCAGCGGATCCTCGATGCTGTCTTGCCCGAACTCACCGCTAAGCAATGGTGGCTACTCACCGCCCTCGCCGGGTTCGATGAACCACCGACCTTAACGGCGCTCGCCGAAGCTAGCGACACCTCACACCAGAATGTCCGGCAGTTGCTCAACAAGCTCGAAGCCAAAGGGTTTGTTTCATTGGTAACCGATCCGAAAGATGCTCGAGCCTGTCGAATCCAGGTGACCGCCAAGGCAGACCAATGGCGTGGCGAAACTGCCGAAGCCCACCAATTACTCCAGATCATCGCCAGCCAGCTCAGCCCTCCCGAGTTGGAAACCCTAGGAATTAATCTGGCACAGATTCACTCCGCCCTCGGCCAGGTAGACCCCAGCTTGCCACTTAGCTCGCAGCTACCCACCAACCAAGATCAGGATCCCTCACCCCCGTCTCCGCCTCGCCGTTGCCGCCTATTTGCCTATTTACGGCGATCCCGCCATTGAGTCGATCATTAACGAATATGTGAACTCTATTGCTCGCATGCGGCAATAGCGTAGAATCGAACACGCAGGGAAAAACGATGGTTTCAAAGGAGAAATATGAAGCTGACCATCGTCGGTGGCGGATCAACCTACACCCCAGAGCTGGTAGATGGATTGGCCCGCCTCCGTGGCGTCGTGCCGCTAGAAGAGGTCTGTCTGAGTGATCTCGATGTTCACCGGATGGAAACCGTCGCTGGCTTGTCACGGCGAATGTTTGATCGCGATGACTATGAGGTGGCAGTCACGACGACCGCCGATCCGACTCGCGCGATTGATGGTGCCGATATCGTGCTCTTTCAACTGCGCATTGGTGGTCAGATTGCCCGGCGCAGTGATGAACTCTTCCCCCACTGCTGCTCCGTCATCGGCCAAGAAACCACCGGCCCGGGAGGGTTTGCCAAAGCGCTGCGCACCGTTCCTGTCATCTTGGACCTAGCCGAGATTGTCCGCGAGCGCGCTAAGCCTGAGGCGTGGATCATCGATTTCACTAATCCGGTGGGCATCGTTACCCGCGCCCTGCTAGAAGCTGGCCATCGCGCGGTCGGACTTTGCAACCAGGCGATCGGTTTCCAACGGCTCTTCGCTGGGCTCCTCGGCGTGGCCTGGGATGAGGTGGATCTCGATCACATCGGGCTCAACCACCTACTCTGGGAGCGTGCCGCCTGGGTTGATGGGATTGACCGTCTAGGTGAGTTGCGAGCCAACCATGCGGCGGCCTTAGCCCAATATGTTGGTCTGCCGCCCGCCCTAATCGACCTTCAGCAAGCCGTACCCTGCCCCTACCTGCACTATTACTACACCCACGATGAGATTCTCGCCCAGCAAATGGCACCGGATGCGATCCCGAGGGCTGAACAGGTGATGGCAGTCGAAGCCGCCTTACTGACGAAGTATGCTGACCCGTCCCTAAACACCAAACCGCCGGAGTTGGCAGAGCGCGGCGGTGCCTACTACTCGGAAGCCGCCGTTAATTTGATGGCTTCGCTAATGACTGACCGCCGGGATCGTCAGGTCGTCAACGTCCGCAATGATGGCGTCTTGCCCTTCCTACCCGATGATCACGTGATCGAGGTTCCGGCCCGGATCGGCTCGTCGGCGATCACTACCGACGACTCCCCCGCTCGTCGGCCCCTTGATGATGCGGCAGCCGGCCTGATCGCTCACGTCGCCGCGTACGAACGCTTGGCTCTCGAGGCGGCAACCAGAGGCGGTCGGGATCGGCTGGTGGCAGCCCTGCTGGCCCATCCCTTAGTCGGCCAGTTCGACAAAGCTAACAAACTGGCAGACGAGTTGATCCGCCAAAACCGCCCCTACTTACCCTGGGCAAACTAACGATGACGAGGTGATGTGATGAAGATGCCGGAGTCTTCCGATGCGGTGGTCTTATGGGCTCTGCGCGAGCACGGCCCACTATCGCGCGATGAGTTGGCGAAGCTGACCGGCCTGAGTCTCGGAACGGTTAATCGTCATCTGGCACCTTTAACCGCCAGTGGGATTGTGGTGGTTACCGGCTATGGAATCTCCTCTGGGGGGCGCCCCCCGGAACTCTTCGCTTACCACGGTGCCGGGCAACTGATCGCCGGGGTCAGTGTCACCGACTACGGCGCCACCGTGCTAGTGCTCACCCTTGACGACCAGATCACCCAACGCCACGAGTTGACCTTCAGCGCCGCTGATGATCCGGAGGCCCGTCTGCGCTATACCGTCGATCTACTCGAAAAGGTGATTAGCCAAGCGGATGGACGTCTAGCCAGCATCGGGGTCGCCGTGCCGGGTGTGGTCGGATCAAATGGCACCGTCACTGCCATCCACGAACTCGGCTGGGACCGCCTCGCCTTGGGAGCCTTGTTATCTCGCCACGCTGGCGGCTTACCAGTCACCCTTAGTAATGACGCCAACTGCCTAGCGATTGCCGAGCACCGCCGGGGCGCCGGGCGCGGAATAGACAATCTGGTGGCGCTAGTCGCTCGCAACGGTCTGGGTGCGGGTTTGATCACCAATGGGCAGCTGTATGGCGGTGCGAACCAGGAGGCTGGCGAAATCGGTTATCTTCTGACCGAGCGCGCTTCGCTGCGTCGGCTCTTCCCAGAACGCGGCGAACTCGAGCAACGCCTCGGTCAAGCCCGCTCCCACGCGGCGAAAGCGCTGGGAGTGGAAACCGATCAAGTCGGCTTGCCGTCGCTGATCAGGCTCGGGCGCGATAACCCAACGGCCAGCGATACCGCTGACGAGTTACTCGACCTCACTGCCCTAGCGATCTCCGCTATGTGCGTGGTGCTGGATCCTGAGTTGATCATCCTCGGCGGTGACGGCGACGCGATCGGCACCGCCGCCTTGATTGCGGGGATCAGGGAGCGCCTGATCGGGAGGATCCTGCGTGTCCCCCGGCTCGAACCGGCCGCTCTTGGCACTGATGCGATTATGATTGGAGCGGCTTATCTTTCGGTATCGAGGCTCGGGCACCGCAACTGGCTCCCAACCAGTCTCCTCGGGTAACGGTTTGGTCACATTTGACCATTTTCTATTGCCTTAGGTGGGTAGATTGTCATACATTTACCCATACGTGCTGATAAAGTAAAAGTCAAAAGTCCAATGGCGGACAAGAGGGGTACGAATGGAAGTCGGAATCGACATCGGAGGGACCAATACCCGAGTATTGGTTACCGACGACGGGGTGCCGGTCAGCAATGCCCGCGTCCTCACCGCTTCCTGGCGCCATGGCACCTTAACCTCCGATCCCAGTAATGCTCGCCGCCTCCTTGACCTCATCCCCGAACCAGTAGTCGGGCGCCTAGACGTTCCAATCGCCGTCGGTGCTCACGGCTGCGACACCCAAAACCAATGCCAGACCTTACAGACTTGGATCAGTCGCGAACATCCTGGCCCCGTGCTGGTGGTCAATGACTCCGAGCTATTTGGTCCGGCCCTCGGCCTATTTTCGACCATCGCCGTGGTCTGCGGCACCGGTTCGATTGTCGTCGGGCGTAATAGCGCCGGAGAGATCATCAAGGTTGGGGGCTTCGGCTGGATTCTTGACGATCCCGGCGCCGCCCCAGGAGTGGTGCGCGCCGCAGTCATCGCGATCATGCGTGAGCACGACAACGATGCCGAACCGGGCATCCTCGCCCACCTGCTGATGGGCCACTACGGATCGACTGATCCGGTTGAACTCGGCTACGACTTCACCGCCGATGCCGATATCACCCGCTGGGGAGCGCTCGCTCCCCTAGTCTTCCAGGCCGCTGAAGCCGGTGATCAACTAGCTTTGGACATCATCCGAACCGATGGAGGTCGGCTCGCTGAAGATGTCATTCGCCTGCGTGCTAAAGGGGTCCGCAGTGCTGATGTTGTCATGGCTGGTGGTGTTATCACTGCCCAGCCCCTACTAGAGCGTTCCTTTACTGAAGCGCTCGCCAGAATGGACCCAACGCTACGCGTCCATGTTTTACGCGACCCTCCCGTCAACGGCGCTATCGCCCTGGCACGGTCGCTACCCGCTCGCGGGAGTTAATCCGTCGGATAGCCGACTTGGTCTATCCCGACAAACCAACCAACACAATTTAATATGAACACAAAGGAGTATCAAAATATGAAAAACCGTACCATTCGCGCGATTGTGGCCGGTCTAACCGCCACAGTGATGGCTGTCGCCATGGCAGCCTGCACGCCGAAGGAAAGTGATGACACTATCACCCTCAACGCGCTGTTCATGCAGCAGGCGGGCTACAGCCAGGAGCAGATCGACGAGATGCTACGGGCCTATGAGGCTGACAACCCCGGCATCAAGGTCAAGGCAACCTATGTTTCCTACGAAGCCTTGCATGACAAGATCGTCACCTCGGCACCAGCCGGCACCTATGACATCGTATTGCTCGACGTTATCTGGCCTGCCGAATTTGCAACCACGAACATCGTTATCGATGTCACGGATCGCTACGATCCGGCGTGGGAGCAAGACATGCTCGGTGGCGCTTACGGGACCGCTTTCTATGATGGCAAGGCCTATGGCATGCCTTGGGGCCCTTCAACCAAGTTCTTCTATTACAACGAAGAAATGGTCAACGCGGTTGGCGCCACTGAAGCCGACCTCGCCACCTGGGACGGCGTCCTGGCAGTAGCGAAGAAGATCAAAGAAGCCGGCTTGGCTGAATACCCGCTAGCCTGGAGCTGGATGCAGGCTGAAGCTGTGATCTGCGATTACGGTCAGCTGCTCGGCGCCTTCGGCGGCGACTTCACCGATGCTGATGGCAACCTCGCTGTCAACAACGCTGTTGGTGTTAGCACCCTCGCTTGGATGAAGCAGACGATTGACGATGGCCTAACCAATCCGGCCTCGACAACCTTCCTCGAAGATGATGTCCAAAAGGCTCTCGCCCAAGGTGAGACCGCTTTCGGTCTGAACTGGGAATCCACTCTAGTCGACGCCAATGATCCGGATCAGTCCGTCGTCGCTGGCAAGATCAAGATTCTCCCGACCCCGGCTGGCCCGACTGGTCTGCGCCCCGGCATCAACGGTGCAATGGCTCTGTCAATCCCGACCAACTCGAAGAATGTCGATGCGGCTTGGGACGTCATCCTCTACCTCACTGGCAAGGACAACCAGGACAAGTATCCGACCGGCTGGCCCCCGAACTGGGTCTCCAGCTACTCTGACCCGGCCGTGACCGGCCAGGCTCCGGAGCTGTTCGCGGCTGCTGAAATTGGTTATGCGGACACGATCCTGCGTCCGACGGTTCCGAACTACAACTCGGCTTCCGACGCCCTCCAGGCTGCCATTCAGGCCGCCCTGGTTGGCTCCAAGACCCCGCAGCAGGCTCTTGACGAGGCTGTTGCAGCGGCTGCCCAGTAAGACTAACAACCCACCACACAACGGCCGGGCGGGCGATACCCACGTGGTTCGTCCGCCCGGCTAACCCAAGGTAGGAAGGTGAGCATGTCCAAGACCCCCGCAGTACCAACTCGCAAGCGGCGATGGCGTCATAGCCAGGGTTTTTTCGCCGCCTGTCTACTCGCCCCGGCTATCCTGGTTGTCTTCGGGATCATCATTTACCCGATCATTCAAACCGGCGTCTATGCCTTCACTGATGTCCGCTCCGCCATGCATCCGAAAGGCCCTTTCGTCGGCTTCGGCAACTTCAGCAAAGCGATGACCAGCAATCGATTCTGGTCTTCGATGGGGCGAACCTTATACTTCACGATCGTCTCAACCGCCGCCGAACTGGTCATTGGGCTCGGCATCGCCGGTCTATTAAACGCCAAGATCCGTGGTCGCTGGCTATTGCGGACGGTCGTTGTTATCCCCTGGGCGATCCCCACCATCGTTAACGGTGCCTTGTGGAAAGGGATCTTCCACGCTCAGTACGGCTCCCTAAACGCGCTGCTCACCCAACTCGGGATTCTTAACTCTTATAAGGTCTGGCTCGGCACTCCCTGGGGAGCGATGAACATGGTCATCATTGCCGACGTCTGGAAGACCGTCCCCCTCGTCGCCTTCCTTCTCTTGGCCGGGCTGGCCTCAATCCCTGAAGAGCTCTACGAAGCCGCCAAGATTGACCGCGCCGGTCGCTGGAAAACCTTCTGGTCGATCACGGTGCCACTGATGTTACCAGCGATATCGATCGTCATGATCTTAAGGGTGATTGAAGCCTTCAAGGTCTTTGATGTTATCTACGCCATGACCCGCGGTGGCCCGGCCGATGGCACGAAGACCATCGCCTACTACACCTATACCACCGCCTTCTCCGATCAGAACTATGGGATCGGCTCCGCGCTGGCTTACATTATCGTTATCGTGATCGCACTACTATCGGCGATCTACCTGCGGGCCTTACGGCGAAGTGAAATGAGCCTGATATGAGAATGCGCCTTCACACAAAAATCGGGCTCTATCTCGGAGCTATCGTCACCGGTATCGTCATGTTGGCCCCCTTCGCCTGGATGATTATCGCCTCCTTCCAAACCCAAGCCGAACTGGTCGCCCGTCCCCTGCGCTGGTGGCCGGGACGTTTCTTCCCCGACCGCTATGTCTCGATCTTCACCAACCCTCGAAACGATGTCTTCCGCGAAGCGCTGATGAACTCGCTGATCGTCTCCGTTGGGGTGGTAATCGTCGCGATGGTCGTCGGTGTTCTAGGGGCCTACGCTTTCGCGCGCCTGCGCTTCCGCTTCCGCTCGACGATCTTGATGACCTTCCTGTTCACCTACATGCTGCCGCAGATCGCCTTGCTCATCCCCCTCTACCTGATCCTGGCTAACGTCGGATTGCTGGACAACGTCATCGGCCTGATCATCGTGGACTGCTCACTGGTGGTGCCCTTTGTCTTGTGGATCCTGTCCAACTATTTCCTGACTGTGCCGGTCGAACTAGAGGAATCCGCCTGGATTGATGGCGCCTCGCGTTTGGGAGCCCTGATTCGGATCGTCCTGCCGTCGGCGCGACCGGGTCTGGTCACCGCCGCGATGTTCGCCTTCCTGCTAGCCTGGGATGAGTTTATGTATGCTCTGATCTTCACCTCCTCGACCGCCTCGAAGACGGTCCCGGTGGCGGTCGCCGAGTTCTCAGGGCGTTACTCTACTGACTTCGGTTTGGTGGCTGCTGGTGGGGTGCTCGCCGCCTTGCCGCCAGTGATCATTGCCGCCTTCTTCCAACGTAGTGTCGCCTCCGGCTTAGTGGCTGGGGCCGTCAAAGCCTAAGGAGTATCCGATGGGAACCCCTCACCCCTTCCGTCCCGCGATCATGTCTCAGCCCCAATGGCTGACTCGCGCCGCCGAACTAGCGGCCGAGGCCCTCGCCCTGCCGGTCGACGCCTGGGCGCCCAACGAAACTGTTGCCGTGGTGGGGATGGGGGCCTCCACCCACGCCGCGACGGTCTTTGTCGAGGCCTTGCGCGCCGCTGGCCAGCGGGCCGTCAACCTAGATGCTTCCGCGATCGCCCACTACCCGGATGATTTCTGTCTAGGCGAGCACGTGATCATCATCTCCGAGTCGGGTCGCAGCCCCGAACCCCTAGTGGTCGCGGAACGCGCCGATGTCAATCCCATCGTCGTGACCGCGAACCCAGACTCTCCACTAGCTCAACTCGCCAGCTTGGTGGTGCCACTCGGCGAGTTCGTCGACTCTGGGGTCTACACGATTGGCTATACGACCACCCTGGTGGCGCTGGCCGCGATTGCCCAGGCCCACGGCACCTTCCTGGCTGACCCCGCTAGTTTGGCCGAGGTTGCCGAAGCGGCCCTCACCGATTTTTCTCCGCTAGCGTCTTTGGTGGCCGATCAGTTCGGTATCCCTCAGTTCCTTGATCTTGTTGGGCCGGGCCCCTCGTACGGTTCTGCTCAAGGCGCTGCGCTGCTGATCCGGGAGTCAACCAATCTGCCGGCGGCGGCTTACGAGACCGTCCAATATCTCCACGGCCCAATGGAAGCCTGCGGTCCAAACCGCGCCACCCTACTCTTTGGTGACGGTCGCGAACGCGCGATTGCCGAGCAGATCCGAGCCGCCGGAGGTCTAGCCGTCCAAGTGGCCACCACCCCCGGCGAAGCGCTGCCTGGGGTTTTCCGCCTAGGCACGCCCGTCACCGGCTACCCCTCCGCGATCGCCGAAACCGTCTTTGCCCAACTCTTGGCCGCCGAATGGGTCGAACGTGGCGGCCACCAGGTCGGCAACTGGCGCTTCCCCCAACCCGACACCAAACTCCCCGAATAACCGTCCTTGGCGCCTGCGATGCCGTGCGCTTACGCGTAGCCGTAGCCTGGATAAGCGCAGCGCCATCCGGGAATGGTTACTGTTCTTTGTGCTTCTGGAAACTCTACTTTGCCTGGGGGCTGGACACCGATATTGCTGCGCAGAAGACGTTTCGCGCCATGAATCCTACGGATTCTTTCATGGCGCTCGGACTCGCGCCGAAAACGGCACTGCGTGCCTACATCGTTGCACGATTTTTTCGACCCAGCTTCCGCTCAGCAATATCGGCGCTCCAGCCTTAACCTCTAGGTTGGGACAGGGACTTCGTCTGAGAAACACCCCACCAGTCTGATTTCACCACGCTACTCAACCGGTAACATAATGTTCGTATGGCTCCACGGGGGTCATAGCTCGGGTTTCTGCCGAAGGGGGTGGGGATGCTATCGCGCTTAATCAGGGCGGCTATTGGCGGCCTGGTGATGGGGGTTCTTTGCTTTGCTGTTTGGCTGGCGGTGTTAAGCCGCCTTGCCACCAACGAATGGCAAGCGGGCATCATCGCAGCATTCATCATCTTGATCCTCACCACCAGCCTCACGATTTGGATCTCAAGCCGACCGGGGCCGAAGTCAGCACCTATGCCTGCGCCTGAGACAGAGGTCATTCCCGCGCTGGACTCTGTCACCGTGGTCCCAGCAGCAAGCGTGGTCCCCCCTCCTGTGGATTCTGGCTCTCTTCCTGAGGCGATGGTGAAACAGGCGACCTTAATAGCTAAGACTGCGGAGGCGACTGAGAGCCCATATGGGCCAATAGCGCCTCTGGCGTTACCAATGGTGACGACGCCAACAGCACCTCCACCCGCAATAGTGGTGACCGTGCAAGTAGCTCCTCCAGCCGTGCCCGTTACGTCGCTAGTAGCTAGAGCGAAGGGAGTTGGAACCTGGCGGGTTGGGGATTGCCCGCGCGAACCTAAAGCCTTCCTGCCCCGCGAAAGCCTAGCCGAGCAGCTCAATCCCGAGGGCGCTTCCGGCCCGGTGGTATCAGTGCTGGTTGGTGGACGAGGCAACGGGAAAACCCAACTGGCTGGCGCCCACTTCCGGGGTAGGGTCGACAAGCTCCGCCTCGCCGCCTGGATCGAAGGGGCAACCGAATCGTCGATCATCTCCGGTCTCGCCGATGTTGCCCGCACGGTTGGGATCGGGCTCGAAACCGACCAGACCCCCGCTCTAGCCAGTCTAGCCCGCCACTGGCTAGAAGCCGACGGCAGCGATTGCCTACTGGTCTTCGACAACGTCGAATCCCCCGACCACCTCCTCCCCTATCTCCCCGCCACCGGCACCAGCCACACCATCATCACCACCACCCACACCAATGTCACCGACCTAGGCACCACAATCACGGTCGCCGAGTTCACCGAAGAAGAAGGCCTAACCTACCTAACAACCCGCACCGGAAAAGATAACCCCCAAGAAGCGAAGATAGTCGGCGAGAACCTAGGTTGGATGCCCCTGGCCCTGGCTCAAGCCGCCGCCCTAATCAAACGCGAAAACCTAACCTACGCCACCTATTCCACCCGCCTAGCCAACCAAAAAGTCTCCAACTACATCAAACGCCTCCCCGGCACCGACTACCCCCACCACACCGCCCAAGCAATCCTCCTCTCCGTAAACACAGCCTTAAAGGTAGACCCCACCCTCCCCTGCGAACCCCTCCTAGAAGCCATCTCCATCCTGGCCGAAACCGGCACCTCTCGCCGCCTCCTCCACACCCTCCGCTTCACCAAAGACCAGCCCACCCCAAACGACCCCCAAATCGACGCCGCCCTCGCCATCCTCACCGAAGCCTCCCTCCTAACCTTCACTAAAACCCCCCACCTAGGCCCCCACGTCACCGCCCATCGCCTAGTCATGCGAATCCTCCGCGAACGCCTCACCGAAAAAAACCACCTATCCAAGATCACCCACGTCATCTCACACCGGCTAGTAACGCGCATCCTCCGCAAACGACTAATCAAGAAGAGCCACCTGTCCAGGATCACCAGGATGGTAACCCAAGCTTTACATGACCAAATCAACAAACCAGAGGCGAAGGAAATCGTATGGGCTCGTGAACTCGTCACCCAAATTCATGCGGTAAACGACCACGTCGGTGAACATTACCGCGAGCCCACTCGAGAAGCAGCCCAGTTGCTGGATTTACGCGCAACCTCAATCACTCTTCTTGTTAATGATTTGGGTGATTGCAAACAGGCGATCGCTGACGGTGAACTGCTGGTGATAGATGCGGAACAGATTCTTGGGGTTGATCATCCAGTTGCCCTCCACGCTCGGGATCGCCTTGCTCGCGCCTACGAGTTAGCGGGTCAGCTCAATAAGGCAATCCCGCTCTACGAACAGACTTTGGCTGATCGTAAACGGGTTCTTGGTGATGATCATCGTGCCACCCTCGGCTCATGTAACAACCTCGCTGGCGTCTATGAGTCGGCGGGGCAGCTCGATAAGGCGATCCCGCTTTACGAGCAGACTTGGGCTGATCGTAAACGGGTCCTCGGTGACGATCACCCTCACACCCTCCACTCGTGTCACAACCTCGCTGACGCCTACCAGTCGGCGGGGCAGCTTGATAAGGCGATCCCGCTTTTCGAACAGACTCTGGCTGATCTTATTCGGGTCCTCGGTGACGATCACCCTCACACCCTCCTCTCGTGTAACACCCTCGCTGGCGCCTACCAGTCGGCGGGTCAGCTCGATAAGGCGATTCCGCTTTTCGAGCAGACTTTGGCTGATAGTAAGCGGGTTCTTGGTGGTGATCACCCTGGCACGATTGTCGCATTGTGGAACCTTGCTTACTCTTACCAGTTAACCAGTCAACTCGATACGGCGATCCTGCTTTTCGAGCAAACCCTGGCGGATTGCGAGCGAGTGCTCAGTCCGGGACATCC
>JAIRKB010000013.1 GCA_031260385.1 Propionibacteriaceae bacterium
AAAGGGGCCGGTCGGCGCAAGGCCGGCGGCGGGGTATGGGCGCGGACGGTGGCATAACCGGGCGGGATCGAGGTTTTGCGGGCGGGATGCGAATCGCGTTCCGCTTCGCTGACGCGTCCATCAGGATCAATTGTCAGCCGATAGAGGCCTTCAGGGTCGGAACAGACCGCTGTCAGGGCGCTGCCGTGTTCCCGGGCCGCTTCGGAGAGGATCTCCATGGCCCGGCGTCGGGCGGTTGCCACATCGACGCAGCTGATTAGGGTGGCTTTGCGATTGATCAGCACCTCGCCGGTTCCAGACGACCGTAAAAAGACTGCGCATACCGGTGCCGGGGCGCTTACGGTCGCTGTCACGAAGACCCCCTTCAAGGTTTCGAGGCGTTCAAATGGGCTAGCTACTCTGACATTGGAGCTACTCCCTGTCTGATCGGTAGTCTATACCATTCATCTTGCCCAAGCGATGGCCGCTTCGTAGAACTCGACTAGATGAGCACAGAGAATTGGCCAGGTTCGCCCCGAGGTGAACTGGCCTGCGGCGGTCGAGAAACGCTGCCGCAGCCTGGGATCGTCGACCAGCTTGATCACCTGGGCGCGCATCATTGCTAGGTCGCCGGGAGGGTAGAGGAAACCGGTATTGGGCTGGATCAGATCGAGGGGGCCGCCTTTAGCGGGGGCGACCACGGCGAGACCACTAGCCAGGGCTTCTTGGATCGCTTGGCCGAAGGTTTCCAGTTCACCGGGATGTACGAAGATGTCCATCGTCGCTAGGGCGGTCGCCAACTCGTTATTTAGAAGTCGGCCGAGGAAGAGCGCTTGTGGTAGGGCTTTTTGGAGGGCAGTCCGCGAGGGGCCGTCACCGACGATCACCAACCTGGTTCCCGGGATCTGGGCGAGCTCGGTGAGATCGTCAACCTGTTTCTCGGGGGCAAGTCGTCCCATATAGCCGATGACGACCTCCCCTTGATTCGCCCACTGGGCATGGAGGGCTTCGTCGCGATGGCTCGGGGAGAAAGTGATCGTGTCAACGCCCCGACCCCAGATTTCGACACGGGGGATATCGTGGGTGACCAGTTGATCACGGGCCGCCCGCGAGGGTGCCAAGGTCAGGTTGGCCAGGCCATGGACCTCCCGTACCCTCGTCCAAGCGACCGTCTCGACCAGCCCTAAACCGTACCGCCCGGCATAGGAGGGAATATCTGTCTGGTAGATCGCCACCGAGGGAATGTTGAGGTTCGTCGCAGCCAGCAAGGCCGCACGACCGAGGAAAAGCGGCGCGGCGGCATGGAGGACATCGGGGGCAAACTGGGCCACAATCCGCTCAATGACGAAGGTTGGCGTCACCCCCACCCGGACATCGGAGTAGAGCGGAAAGGGGATCGCCGGCACCGTCGTCACCGGAAACCCAGCGTAAGTTTTCGGCACCGCCACATCCCAAGGCGCAATAATCAACGCCTGATGGCCGTTATCCCGCAAGTGCTCCGCAATACGCAATACAGAATTCGTCACACCGTTAACCTGGGGCAGAAAGCTCTCCGCAGCAATCAAAACCCGCACCCCTCTAGCTTACAGACTGGGGCGTCTTCTTGGTTCTCGGGTTCACGACTTGGAGACTGGTCGCTCTAGGCTGACACCGTACACCACAATGATCTCCTACTGGCGATCAGTAAGAACGCCCAGACAAGGTGGGGAAAATAACCGTACTATTCGCCCGTCATCAGTGTCCGGGTTGAGGGAGATCTCCGCTCACTCCTGCTCCACTCCGTCCACTCGCTGCGGTATCAGGTCACCATGTTGATCCAATACCCGCCGAGCGCCCACGGCAGACTTGAGATGAACCTCCACTGTCACCGAAACAGCAATAGCTAAGGTAATCCGGTGAGGGTCTCGACCGAATGCCACGATGCGTATGGTCGATGATGTTTCACTAATATGCACGTGCGTGTCACAGTGGTTACACGTCCATACGTCAACCAGTATCACTGATGGGTTGTCCGAGTCTGCCATCCAGACATATGGCTCAGCTTCCTCCCATGGCTGCCGAACTAGTGCCAGGACCAGGGCGATAACCACTAGCATGCTTGCGCCACTTCCGACAAGCAGTAATACCCAGCGGTTCGGCGGTCTCATTTCACATTACTCTCAAGGTTCCGGGAAGTCCTTCATATGCATGCTGGATATCGGTGAAAAGGGCATAGTTGGTCAACCCTTGATACCCTTTTGCGGAGATGATGCCCTTCGCTGCCACTTTTCCGTTTGAATTCACTGTGTAGACTGGGCCTCCCGAATCTCCACGGGAGAGGGATCCCGTTAGCACCGTCCGCTTTCCTCGAGTCGCGTTTACAAGGCGTTCGCCTCCGCCATCAACAGCGTTGGTATTGATCTGATCCACTGTCCATCCGCATATTTCGCCGCTAACGGCTCCGCCCGTGCAAAACTGATCACCAATAGCGGAACGTCTCGACCACATCTCGCCCACCGCTGAGCCTGTGCTTGACGAGGAGTTTCCACGGTAAATACTCGTGCCCGAGTACACTCCACTGTTGAACTCAATGAAAGCAAGATCGCCACGGTAAATACTCTGTCCGCTCATCAAAACGGTCCCGACACCAGTGTTCCAGTTCTCGAAAGTACCATTTCTTACTGTTCCCATTACTGATCCGCTAGGAGCCTTGATAGTTCCCCCGTTGGGAACGCAGTGACCTGCTGTCAGCATGCCATTGACAGATCCCCAGTTCCAAGGAAACCCCGAAGTGCAGGAACCTGCCGGAGCGTAGATGACCGCTCCGCCCCAGTAGGCAGAAGAGTCCGACTGTCGTGAGTAGGTGAGTTCGGGCACGAACTCGCTCTCAACGCTAATCACGACATTTGCTGTGCCATAATTGGTGACGACAAATTGCGTTAAGTCCTGTGTCAGAGCATGCACAGTTAGGACAACCCGTCCGCTGGCGTCTATGCCGGTCATAACGATTTCGGCTGATCTTAGCCTCGGCTCCTCTCGCGATTCAAAGAGGCTCATGTTGATCTGGTCGAGTTGCCGTGCATTGGCACCAGACGGATGCGCCTTAAGTGTGATTCGTTCCAACGCCTCTATTCTCGGATCAAACACAGGTGCATTTCCTTCTGTCTTACTCGTCGTCCGAGTTCTCGCCAAGTCCAGCAAACGCTGGGTTATGGTCCCCCGATTTGATTTCGAAACCGTGACAGCAAGCGAAGACACAGCGGGCAAAACAACACCTCCTTCTTGGACCACCGGATAGCCGAAATCGTCTGGGTGTTTCTCAGCTACGACCAAAGCTGCTGCATACGCTTCCAATAAGTCGTTAGGAACATCCCTGGTTGTTTCTATAACCGTTACTCCGGACAGATCAACATAATCGCCATTATCTCGCTCGGTGTTCACATCTGTCTCATTCGGTTTTGCAGCCGCAGGCTCGCTTGCACACGCGAACGCTCCGATAGCCAAGAATGCGGCGATAAGTACTTTCGCAAATTTATGAGAATTCGTGGAATCAATCCCCCCTGTTCTCAACGGTCAAACCTCAGCGCCATCGCTGTTGACCGTCGTTGTTCGTCGCTGACAGAGTCATCATAATAGATATCCGGGGGGGCGTCAACCACGGGTGAATAGGTCGTCGAGGGATACTGTTGATTGCACAGAATCGCGGTAGCCTTTGTCGGCTAGACCTCAATTCCTCCTCACTCATGAGGTACACGTCACACTATGACCTATCGTGTTCACTGTCGTGTATTGAGTTGATCTGTCGTGTTGAACGATTTCAGTTCCTGCTTTAGTGTCCTATTGAGCGGAATCACGGTTATGAGACTAGATTCCGCTGGATAAGGCACGATCACTCGTTGTGGATTTCGGTGGTTACGGATCGTCGTACTGTCGTGAGGTCGCGTTGGGGGTGGGGCGGCTACACTGGAGGTATGCCAGAAGTTATTAACCAAGCTGATGCTGCGCCTAGTGTGGTGATTCGGGGGTTGACCAAGTTTTTTGGGCAACTGTGTGCGGTAAACAACCTTTTCATGGATATTCCCAGAGGATCGATGTTTGGGTTTGTGGGGCCGAATGGGGCCGGGAAGACTACCACCTTATCGATGATGACCGGGTTGTTGCCGCCGAATGCGGGGACGATCTCGGTGACGGGGATTGATGTTTGGACGAACCTCGCGCTGGTGAAGGCGAAGATGGGGATTCTGCCGGATCGGTTGCGGCTCTTTGACCGGTTGAGCGGTCAGGAGCTGTTGACCTATACCGGTTTGCTGCGCGGTATGGATCGTACGACCGTTGCGGAACGTTCGCGGGATCTACTGGAGGCCCTCGGGTTGGCTGATGACGCCCGGAAGGCAGTGGCCGACTATTCCGCTGGGATGACCAAGAAGATCGGGCTGGCTTGTGCGGTGATCCACGCTCCCGATCTGCTGGTCTTGGATGAGCCTTTTGAAGCGATTGATCCGGTTTCTGCTCGGGTGATCGCCGATATCCTCGGCGGTTTTGTCGCCGGTGGCGGCACGGTGATCCTCTCCTCCCATGTCATGGACACCGTCCAACGGCTCTGCGATCATGTAGCGGTGATTGCTCGCGGGCAGTTGTTAGCGATCGGGTCGGTCGCCGAGGTGGCAGGGGAGACCGATCTGGAGTCACGGTTCATTGAACTGGTTGGCGGTGCCCCGACCCTAGGAGAGTTGTCATGGTTGCGACCCTCCTGAGCCTGAAGTGGCGGTTGACGATCGCCGACCTAAAGCGCTCGGTCGCTCGGCTGGTGATCTTCATTATCTTGGGGGTGTACGCCCTTGGCGTGGTGGTGATGGCCCTAGTCGGCTTGGCTGTCACCTCTATGGTGGTCGAGGGGAATGAGTCGATTACGGGGGCGATTACGATCATCGTTGGGGCGACGTTGGTGCTCGGCTGGATGATCCTACCCTTACTATTCTTTGGCACTGATCAGACCCTCGATCCGGCCCGTTTCGTCCAATTTCCCCTCACTGGGCGTCAGCTTGCACCCGGTTTGGTCCTGTCGGGGATCCTCGGCTTGCCCGGGATGGTGACCGCGATCCTTTCTCTCGGAATGGCTCTACCCTGGCTGCGGACGCCTTGGGTTCTTCTGGTCGGCTTGGTCGGCGGGGGGCTTGGTTTCTTGATGACCCAGGTTTTCTGTCGACTGGCTTCGACGGCCCTGTCGGGCACCCTGTCTTCGCGTAAGGTCAAGGATCTGACGGCGTTGATTGGCCTAGTGGTCATCCTGGTTTTGTCGATGGCCGGATATGCCGTCTCGATGGTGGTCGGCATCCTGTCGGAGTCGACCGGTGGTTTTAGCTCGGTGGTGAGCGGGACCGAACGTTTAGCGGCCGGTCTGGCCTGGACCCCGCTCGGTGCCCCTTGGGCCCTGGTGGCTGATGCCGCTCAGGGTCGTTGGCTGGTGGCGCTCGGGCATTTGGGCCTCACGGTGGTCTATCTCTTGGTTGGGCTATGGCTTTATAGTGCGGTGCTCAGTAAGGCGCTGGTCACCCCGGTCCGCGATGGTTCGAGCACGATCGCCAAGCATGATTCGATTGCCCGGGCCGGGGGCTGGACCTGGGCCCAGGGCAATCTACTCCCTGTTGCCGCGATCACCGCCCGTTGTCTACGCTACTGGCGCCGCGACCCGCGTTATCTCGGCCAGATCCCGGCGGTGATTCTGGTCTTTGCCTTGTTCTCGGTGATGGGCGTGACCATGCCCCTGCTGCCGACCGGTGACACGCCGATGCCGGGCTTCCTAGTCACCGGCCTGCTGGGCTTTGGCCTCGGGTTGACGGCTTTGATGACGGGTTATGTCTTAAGCGCCGATATCGCTAGTGATGCCACCGCTTGGTGGATCCACCTCGCTACGGGGATTAAGGGCTGGCAGGATCGGCTCGGTCGGGTGCTCGCCCAGGCGGTTTGGGCGGTGCCCTTACTCTTGGTTGCTGGCATCGTCGTACCATCAATTGTTGGAGGTACGGCGCGAATCCCCGCTATCTTGGGAGCGATCTTCGCCTTGTATCTGTGCGGCATCGGGGTGGCCTCGATCTTCTCCGCCTTGATCATCTATCCGGTTCCCCTGCCCGGCGAATCGCCGATGCGGATGAAGACCGGCATGATGGGCTCGCAGATGCTCTCCCAACTCGGCTCGATGACCGCCGGCGGCTTGCTCGGGGCCCCAATCGGCATCTGGGCGATCTTCGCCTCCGGGGTGCAAACCTGGTTGGTCTTGATCGTCGGCCTAATCTGGGGTGGCGCCGTCGCCGTCACCGGCATCATCCAAGGTGGTCGCCTAATGGAGTCCCGTGCCCCCACCATCCTCCAAACCCTCATCAAAAACGACTCCCGCGAACGAAGCTAGGGCCGATATTCGGTGCGGAATCGAGGTATTTTTAGGTAGATTCCGCACCGAATATCGTCGTCTCACGCGTACGAGGGAATTATTCGGTGCGGAATCTAGTCATTTTGGACCAGATTCCGCACCGAATCTTTGCCAGCTAAGCCCTATGATGGTTACGACTTTAGGAGGCTTGGGTTCGGTGCGGTTATTGGTGCCTACTGCAGAAGTGATGCATACCGTGGGGCGGGAGTTGGCTGGGCTGACTCGGGGTGGTGACCTTGTCATTCTGGTTGGGGAGTTGGGGGCGGGGAAGACTCAGTTGGCCCAGGGGATTGGGCAAGGGCTTGGTGTGGCGGGGCCGGTGACCTCGCCGACCTTTGTGATTGCTCGAATCCATCGCGCGGGAGCG
Organism: Propionibacteriaceae bacterium; assembly: GCA_031260385.1. Lineage (GTDB taxonomy): Bacteria > Actinomycetota > Actinomycetes > Propionibacteriales > Propionibacteriaceae > WQYJ01. The sequence goes on from JAIRKB010000013.1 coordinate 6,753, forward strand.
GGTCGGCCTGATCTGGTTCATGTTGATGCCTATCGGTTGGGTTCGGCGGGCGAAATCGATGATTTGGATCTGGAAGCGGAGATGGCGACGGCGGTGACCGTGGTGGAGTGGGGGCGTGGCTTTGTCGAACACCTCAGCGATCATTGGCTGGCCATTGAGATCCGGCGGAGTGACGATGTCGATGACGAAACCCGAGAGGTGGTCATCGAGGCCGTAGGCGAGCGCTGGGCGAATCTCGTACCTGACTGGGAACGGTTGGTCAACGAAGCGATGGGACGTGACGCGGCCGCTGATCGGGACGCCAGCCTAGACGGCAACGAGGCTGAGGATTGGGTTGGCGGGGAACCTCGGGAAGACAGCCAGGACCAAAACCTGGCTGAGGAGTCGGTTGTTGACCAACCTCGGGAAGGCAGTGTCCAATGACGGAAACCATCCTCGGTATCGATACCTCCACGGTCGTCAGTGTTGGTCTAGCCCGTGACGGCGCGATCATCGAGCATTGTGCAGTCGGGGACTCCCGATCTCACCTGGAACAGCTCGTACCCACCATCCAAGCGGTCCTAGAGCGTGCCGGGCTCACCACCGCCAATCTCACGGGCGTCGCCGTCGGCATGGGCCCCGGCCCCTTCACCGGTCTGCGCGCCGGTATCGCCGCCGCTGAGATGCTGGCCTACGTCCACCAAATCCCCCTAATCCGCGTTTGCTCCCTCGACATCCTGGGCTTGAGCTGGGCTGGCACCGCGCCCGAAGGCGACTTTGTGGGATGTACGGATGCGCGCCGCAAGGAACTCTACTGGGCCGTTTACGATGCGCAAGGCCACCGCCAATCCGGCCCTTTCGTCTCAACCCCCACCGCCCTCCCCAACCTCCCCCGCATCGGCCCCGGTGTCCCCGACCACGGTTCCGGACAGAGTTCCGGACAGAGGGACGGTGACGCCAGCCGAGAGCAGAACAAGTTCACTTGTTCTGCCGAGGCTAAGGAAACCGTTGACGAGCGAAGCGAGGAGCACGGTTCTACCGGACAGAGGGACGGTTCTGCTGTCTCAC
>JAIRKB010000048.1 GCA_031260385.1 Propionibacteriaceae bacterium
GCACCAACCCGCTCCCGAGGCCCTGGTTTTCCTAGCGGAACACGGGGCGCGGGTTTGGGAGCGGTCAGCCAACGACCCGAGAGCGCTACAAGTTCGGATCGGCGTGACCACCAAAGACCTCGCCATGGAGCTTGAAGCCCCGGAGTTAGCGCCACTAGCCAACCCGGACGCGGTCTGTCTGTCGGCCCAATCCCGGTTCACTGCTACCCACAGTCGGGTTGACGGGATTCCATTCTCCCTTGATTTGGGCGGTTTATCCCACTTGCAGGTGATTGGGCCGCCAGAATCGGCTAAAGCGACAATCCGGGCCCTTCTGGGCCACCTAGCGGTGTTGACCCCGCCAGCCACGGCGCGAATCGCGGTACTCTGCGGTGCGGAGTATCGGTGGGAGTGGGAGTGGATGAAGTGGTTACCACATGCCGGTTCCCCGACCATCAAAGATGCGATTGGGCCTGCGCGCATGATCGTCACCGAGGTTGAGGAGCTAGAGGAGCTCTTGGGTGAGGCCTCCCACCGGGGCCCCTTCCGACCGCGCACGGAAGACACTCCTTGGCCGCACCTCATACTAGTGGTAGACAATCCGGATCACCTGTCGCCAGATTCCCGGTGGTCGTCAAGAGTGGGCATCGACGGCGTCACGATCGTGTCGATGCCCCAGGTCTGGCGGACGATCACTTCGCCGACGACCGTACGACTGGTTATCCACCCGGCAGCAGCCGGGCACTCCGAAACCATTGAGATTAACACTGAGGCTGGGAGTGAGGTTATCGGCATACCCGATCACCTCGGCATATTACAAGCCGAAGCGATCGCGCGGCGTCTGGCCGGGATGGCTTTCGGCGACCAAACCGATGGCCCCAAGCCACAGCAGACTGCTGATCCCGAGCGGAGCAAGGATCTGATGGAGTTGCTGAAGATCAGCGATATTCGGCAGTTCGACCCCGCGAAGGATTGGAAGCATCGCTCCGGTCGCGATCGGCTCAACGTGCCTTTCGGTATCACCCAAACCGGGATCCCGACCATGATCGACCTCAAGGAGTCGGCGGAACAAGGGATGGGTCCGCACGGTCTGATGATTGGTGCTACTGGCTCCGGTAAGTCCGAGGTCCTTCGGACGATGGTCTTGGCTCTCGCCCTAACCCATTCCCCCGAACAGCTCAACCTGGTCTTGGTGGACTTCAAGGGTGGCGCGACCTTCGCTGGCATGGCCCAGCTACCCCATGTTTCAGCGATGATCTCCAACCTGGCCGCCGAGCTTTCGTTGGTTGACCGCATGGAGGAGGCCTTGCGCGGCGAAATGAACCGGCGCCAGGAGTTGCTTCGCGCCGCCGGCAACTTCGCGAATGTTAACGACTACGAAGCGGCGCGGCGCGCCGGTCGCCATGGCTACCCAACCTTGCCTGCCCTGTTTATTGTTCTCGACGAGTTCTCTGAGTTGCTGAGCGCCAATCCGGAGTTCATTGACACTTTCGTGACGATCGGGCGCCTCGGTCGTTCGATGTCGATCCACCTACTACTGGCTTCCCAGCGCCTCGAAGAGGGCCGCCTGCGCGGGCTGGACTCCCACCTGTCCTATCGCATCGGCTTGCGGACCTTCTCTGGGCACGAGTCCCGCGCGGTGCTCGGCGTCGAGGATGCCTACAAGCTTCCCTCCCTGCCGGGGGTCGGCTATCTGAAGATCGGGAGTGCGGAAGGTATGATCCGCTTTCGCGCTTCCTATGTTGCGGCGCCACCACCGCCCCCCAGTCGTACGACGGCCGCAACAGCGCCTTTCGCCGCGCCACCCCGGGTGCAAATCCTACCTTTCACCTCCACCCGCCGGAATATACAACCAAGTTCCTATCCCGAACCGGCGATCGTACTAGAGGAAACTCGGCTCCCACTGTCGGTCGATCCGTGGGAGGGGATGTCCGAGTTGGCTATCGCCGTCCAACGGATGGAGGGACACGGTCAAGCCCACCAGATCTGGCTGCCGCCCCTAGACACTCCGGACACCTTCGCCTCCCTCATGCCCGACCTAGCCGTGATCCCGGGCGGTGGACTGCTGTCGATGGAAACCCGCAGCAAAGGGTGGCTGCAACTCCCTATGGGCACTGTCGATGTGCCCTTGGAGCAACGCCGCGAACCCTTGGTTTTCGACCTGTCAGGTGCGGCGGGCAACCTGGTGGTGGTAGGCGCACCACTGACCGGCAAGTCAACCTTCCTGCGAACCCTGGCCATCAGTCTGTCTTTGACCTACACCCCACGCGAAGTCCAGTTCTACATCCTGGATCTTGGCGGCGGCACCTTCAGCCCCTTCTCGAAAGCCCTCCATGTTGCCGCGGTGGCGACGAGAGACACCCCCGATGTCATCAACCGAATGTTCGCCGAAATTGAAGGGATCATGGCCGATCGAGAGGCTTACTTCCGTACGCATGGAATCGACTCCATGGCGACATACCGTCAAGGCCGAGCCGAGGGTAAGTACGACGACGGCTACGGGGACGTCTTTGTGATTGTGGACGGCTGGACTGTCGTTCGAACCGACTTCCCTGACCTCGAAATGCGGGTGTCTGCTCTGGCCGTTCGCGCACTCACCTTCGGTATCCACCTGGTTTTTTCCGCGAACCGCTGGGCGGATGTCCGCCAGGCACTGCAAGACGTGATGAGTTCTCGTTTCGAGCTTCGACTTGGCCAGCCGCACGAGTCCCAGGTCAACCGCCGACTAGCTGAGGCGATTCCCCTCAATCGGCCGGGGCGTGGGATCGTCACCAGTAAACACCATGCCCTAATCGCCCTACCTCGCATCGACGATGATCCCAGCCCTGCCACCCTTGGCCAGGGGGTCGTCAACACGCTGCAACGGATCGCGGATGCCTGGCAAGGTCCGCCACCACCAAAGCTACGCCTGCTCCCAGAGAAGGTCACCCTCGCGGAGCTGCGCGCCCAGGCCCCGGCCTCGCCCCAGTTCCTGATCGGGATTGAAGAGTCACGTTTAAGCCCACTACTGTTCAACCCAGCCGAAGAGAATCACCTTTTCGCCTTCGGTGACGGTGGAACTGGCAGGTCAAACTTCCTGCGCTGCCTCGCTCAAGAGATCATGCGAACCAACTCCCCTAATCAAGCCCAAATCTATCTGGTTGACCCGCGTCGGGCCCTCTTAGGAGAGATCCCAGACGCCTATCGCGCGGGCTACTACACCACCCGCGAAGCCGCCACCGAGGGGCTGACCGCCCTCTCCGCCTACCTCAAGAACCGCCTCCCCCGCGCTGATGTCACCCCCGCTCAACTGCGCGACCGCTCCTGGTGGACTGGCGCCGAAGGTTGGATTCTGGTTGACGACTACGAGTTGATCGCCAATCCTTCAACCCATCCTTTGGCTGCCCTTCAGCCCCTAATGGCGCAAGCCCGCGACCTCGGTTTCCACATCGTCGTCGTTCGGCGTATGGGCGGCGCTTCTCGAGCAATGTACGACCCGATCATCCAAACGATGTCCGAACTCGGCTCCACCGGCATCCTCCTCCCCGGCGACCCCGGCGAAGGCCAACTAATCGGCCGCCACAAACCCATGAAAGGTGTCCCCGGCCGAGCCCAAGTCATCTCCCGCGCCAAAGGCCACGCCATGGCCCAACTGGCCTGGGCGGACCAAGCGATGGACTGACCGTAAACACTTCTTTGAGGACTTCCCGTCAACGCGTCTAGCTGCGACCACCCACCGCTGTTGATATTCTTCTCTTTTGCTCAGTTTTCAGTGTTGCTCCGATATAGAGACACTAAATGGCGCACCTGCTTGAGTGCCTCGTCAGCGGGGTAGCTCATCGGCAAACGAAGCACGTGAGTGAACGGTGGCGGTAGCCCATCATCAGAGCATCGGTGAGGTCCCGATGAGTATTGGTGGAACGCTAAGTAGAAAGTCAGCGATCCACCAGAGAGAGCCGAGAAATCCGTTGCTGTGATATCGATGTCTTGAATAGAATCCCATGAGAGCCGTGTGGAGCGGACAATCGCACCCAGATTAGTGCGAATACCACGCTGCGAGATCTCAACGAACCAAGTTCCATTGCCAGGCGCGGTGCCGCCAGATGACCCCCAACGAACGAGTGGGTGCACCATGAACCGCGCCATTTTCTGCTCAGGGGATGTACGTGCCAGCATGAGTCCTAGCGCGCAACCCAGCACGATCAATCCGACTATCACGACGATTACCCAGTCTGACAAGACCAAGTCGTATTGGTGCCGTGATAGGGACACGATCCCAAGTGCCTCCAGTGCCCCGAAAAGAAACAGCCCAGCGACAAATGCCCCAGAAAGCACTCTCCGGAACACCTGTGGGCCGATGGCCGTCACCACATATCTATCGGGCATCAGGCTCATCGAATGTCCTGAGAGTCAGCAGACCAGACTGCTCATCCGCAAGACCAGCATTCTGGGCTTGCGTCATAGCAGTCTTCACGAAGTCCTCACGCTCTTCCGTACTGAGACTGCGGACCTGTTCACCGAATTGCCGCATCCCTTTGTCAACCAGGCTTGAGACATCCGAGCGTTGAAGGAAATCAGAGAAATCCAATTCTCCGCGAGAAACCTTCCATGCGGCCTCCTTTAGAGCCGGGTCGCTAACATTATCCGCAAGCTTGACAAGTGCTTCATTAACTAAGTCGTCAATCCGAGCCAAGAACGCGTCACTAGAATAATCCATATCATTTCCGATCAGCTAAGGGGTCTAGGTATGGCGCATTTATGCTATCGACATTTTGGATTGTGTCGAGCGAATAGCGCGCGCCTGTGAAACCTGCCCCACAGCCAATAAAGACATCTACAACGCTGATCATCGCGCACCAAACATCCCTGACTTGAAGCAGCAGACTAACAAGGACCACCGCTTGGGCACCGATTCCGACGCCGCTGAGAATCGGGCCAATCAGCGACCATGACGTCGCTGCCCCAACTGCTGCAGTGGCTGCTACCAATTTGCAGATCGTTACAACTGCTGGGATAAGGCCAGCCAAGCCTTGCGCGAGCATCCACATGCCAAACGCCACCTGGCTGTAGTCCGATGACACGGTTCGTAGAGCTGGCACCATCTCGTCCAACGCAGCGCACAACTGGTCAAAATAAGCCTGTGCCGCGTCGGACGAGTTGCCAGACCAAGTCTCACGAACCAGTGTCACGGCAGCACGAATATGCAACGCCAGTTCATGGTGATACGCTGCTAGATGGCCGAGCGCATCAGAGCTCAAGGCTACCTGATTCCAGTCTCCTGCGAGTCCACTTAATACCTCCTCCAGTGGGTTCGTCGGATTACCGCACAAATCCATCCAAACAAATTCCACGGCCTTGTTGATTAACCCATAGATACTGTTCCATCTTCGACTAGTAAAGACGAACTCGACAAGATCGGGAATAGTCTCATCAACCGTCGGATACTGAAGAACGATATCGGGGTGCACCCCGGAAATGGGCACCACTTTATCGGGTACCCAATCAGGCGACCGTTGCCAGTCGGTGTACGCACTATCAGCCAAACTCGCCGCGATTTGCTCGAACTCGTCGAGAATCCCATCCTGGGTGGCGTCGTAGTATCCCCGCACAGTGTCGACTCCAGTGCCAGAGGCCTCCAGTAGGTCCCTCAAAGTAACTAGACGACCTAAGATAGCTTCCTGCACTTGGTCTGCGGTGCTGGCGAAATCTTTGAACAACCAGCCGACCCGCGCCCCCGCAGGTGTGATCCACTCCCGACAGTAGTCTGAAGCACGGTTTATCCCCATTACCCCTGAGGAGGAGTCGCCACTCCCCGCAAGCGCTACTAGCCTCTGGCTAAACTTGTCTAGTTCATTGAGATCAACTGAGAATACCGACACACTTTTACACTACCATTTTCGTGCCTGTGCCCTTTGGAGCGCCTAAATTATGATCGCCATGAATAGTCGAGACATAATCCGTGTCGGTGCCGCTTGAAAAGTAGGCCAAAACGACGCGGTAGGTTCTCGTGGTGGTCGCAACACCTAAACTGTTCTGGAGGTTGTGTTGCCATCGTCGCGTCGCATTACGAAGGACCCTGGGCGTCGACCTAAGTCGGCTGCCAGAGTTTTGGCCATGGAGTTACTGTCTAAAGGATGGCCGATCCGCCGGACCGGCCGAGGGGGACAGGCCCATATGGCGCTCACCCTCGCTTGTGGAAAAACTAAGTTTAGGAATCTAGCGTTGTAGATAAGCCTCGTTACACCATTTGGGCCTGTCCCCCTTGGCTTGCGCGCCAAGGGCCACGCCACAACCCAACTGGCCTGGGTGGACCAGGCGATGGGCTGACCGTTGGTCTCACTGTGTGAGCGGCTAGTAGTTTTAAAACTCACAGCTCGCTAGTGTGATGGTCAGAGCTTAGTGGTTTGGGGTTGAAGGGGGATGTGGTGACTAATTTTGAGCGTCTACATGCGCTTACTTTGTTGCGGCCTAATGATGGTAATGAGGACCATTTAGTAGATCGTACGCTAGAGCAGTTAGGGGTGATCCACGAGGCTTTGGTGGGGTTAGCTGGTTTGCTGGAGAATACGACTCCTGGTGAGGAGATCTTTTCGGGTCTTTCGGCGCAGGAAGCGGCCCGGTCAGCAAGAGGGTTAGCCAGTGAGGTTGCTGCGATTAGGTCTCGTATTAGCTCGGCGCGTATGGTCCATGATGAGGCTCGCCAAGCGATGGCTCTGGCGGTGGAATGGTATTGGGATCCACCGATGGTGGTTAACGAGTCAGTACGAGAGGTAATGGCTGGCCAAGTGCTAAAAACAATGAACGATGCCTGTGATGAAGCAAGAAAGCGCCTACAGGCGCATATCAATCCTGCTCTAGAGGAGTCGGATGGTCCGTCTCCTCGGCCTGTTGGTGCCTATGGCGGAGGTTACGCTGGTGGGTATGGTGGGGTGGGGCCCTATCCTGGTGGCGGGTTTGAATCTGGAATTGTGGGGTCCCAACCACGATCAATTTCGGTTGATGGTTTGGCTGGCGGGGCTACCTCGGTTGGGCTGCCGGATAGCGGTGGCGTAGGTTGGTCTGGTGGATCTCGTTTTACCGGTTCTGGTTCTGTGGGGTCTGGTGTTGGTGGTGTTGGTGCGGGTGTGTTGGCTGGTGGTCTGGCCGCTCAGTTGGGTGTGACTGTGGGTGGTGTGTTTCCTGGTGGTGGTTCTGGTTCTAGTGCGGTGTCTGGTTCTGGGGTGTCCGGTGTTGGGGCTGGTGTGGCGATAATGCCTGGTGTTGGTGGTGGTTCGTCTGGTAGGGAGAAGGGGATTGTGCGACGGAAGTATAAAGTGCCTCGGGTTTTGTATGCTGACCCAGAGTTGCAGGAGATGTTGATGGGTAGTTCCGGTCCTGGGTGTTTAGCTGATCTAAAACCGCTACCGCTCCCGGATGGTGATTGGCATCCTGACCATGAGTTGGAGGACCGAAGATGAAGCATCGTTGGTTGGCTGGTTTATCGGCGTTTGTTGTGATCTTGGGTGGGACTGGTCAACCAGTAGCTTGGGCGGATGATCGGATTGTTTCGCAACCGTTTGTAGTGGCGACGGGGTTGGACCAGTTGAAAGCGGAGGGGTTTGATGGTCGTGGGGTGACGATCGCGGTGATCGACACCCGAATTGATCTTAGTGTGCCCGAGCTTGCGGGAGCAGATATTGAGGTGAGAGCAACCTGTGAAACCGGGTCGAGGAGACATGCCACTGGCGTGGTGTCTCTGCTTGCGAATCAGGTTTGGGGTTGGGCTCCGAAAGCTCATTACCATCTCTATGCGGTCAGTTTCTTTAATGATCTAGCCGAGGGTTGTGAAGGTAATTCCGAAGATATGATTCATCGGGCGATTAATGATGGAGCCGATATCATCAGTATATCGGGTGGTACAGGGGAACCTTGGTGGACGTTGATCCGGGCAGCATTACGTGGGATCCCGATTGTCATTGGGTCAGGGAATGATGCCGAAGTTCTTTACCCGCCATTAGTTATGGGCTATAACAATACTTTGGTGAATGTTGGGGCCACTGATATGAGTGGGGTTCGGTCCCCGTATTCCCAGTATGGTCCAGGGTTAACGGTGGTTGCACCTGGTAACCCAATCGCCTGTCGCGGTGAGAACAGTAATGGTGATCTCACCTTCATTACCTATGATTGTTGGGGTACTTCTCTTTCCACTCCGATGGTGTCTGGGGCGTTGGCGTTGGCGATGCAAGCCTGGCCCCAGGCGCATGGTAACCAGTTGATCGCTAGCCTGATCGCCTCCGCCACCCGTCACGGTGACGGATGGAATGAAGAATATGGTTGGGGGAACCTGGATGCGATAGAGCTAGTGCACAGTGATCCTTCCCAATTCTCGACTGATAGTCCGTTGATAGATGCGATCCCCGGGCGAGGACCAACTTTCCAACATTTCCAGGATTACATCAACCACACCCTCGATACCTCTTATGGCAGTGTGAACCCGCTCGACACTGATTATCAGCAACGCACTTTCGCTGACTATCAAGGATATAAGGTCCCAACAGACCCAGTTGAAACCCCCACCCCACCGACCAGTCCCAGCGACGAACCAGTTAACACCCCCACAGTGAGCAGACCGTGGGCCTGGATTGTTGGTGGGATCGTGTTGCTGGGTGTCCTAGTAATGATGACCGCGGTGTTGATACGCCGCCGATCAACTCAGTAAGGATCTATGCGCCAATGGGGACTGTCCCCTCTGTGAGCCTCATTGTATCGGGCGGTGGTCTTGCCGACATCCTGCGAGTGCGATAACCTCAATGCTGGTATTCCACAACGGGGTGCACATGAGTACAAAATTTGGGGAACCAATGAGCCTTGATATACCAATTGATCTGGTTCAGACGGCCGAAACTAAGCTGACGGCGGCTGAGACAGATCTCAAGACAATTATCGCTAACACCAAAGCGAACGCCCTTGAAAACCTGATAGGAGGGGTATCAGGCCCGATTCAAGTAGCTTGCCAAAAGCTGATTGAAGACTGGCGCGTTGAGGCCGACGCTGTGACCGCTAAATTGGAAGAATTCAATAAGGGCCTCACTGGGGTTCGCACCACCTCCGTAGACAACGCTGACACCCAAGCCGGACTAATCGCAGATATTAGTGCGCGCATGGGCGGGGCATACTAGGCATAAGGGACATAGCATGACTGAAGCAATCAGAATGGACTACGACGCTGTCGAAATTACCCGCCAAATTCTCGCCAAAGGGGCCCAAGATATGGCTGCTAGGCTTGAGGAACTGGCCCGCGATATGACCGCCATGAGTGACGGTCGCGGAAACTGGATCACCGCCTTCCATGAGACCAAGAAGGATTGGGACACAAAGATCGAAGGCATCGCGACGACCCTCACCCGTGCAGAAAAGCAGCTCGATAAAGCCGCCATAGCAACCCAAGATGCCGACCTGGCAGGCGCGAAGTTGTTCGGTAACATCGGGGTGTAAACACTGATACACCCAGAATCAAGGACGATGAGTTGGCAATGCCGACTCATCGTTTTTTTGACGCCAGAATCCCTAGTCTCCACACCATGGTCAGGTTCGAGGCCACCAAGTCAAGACCCTAGACTTAGTCCATGCCAACGGGGGTTTTGGGGCCAGTTGATGCCTTACCGATCGCGCTGGACTACCGAGGCCGGCGGATTGATGTTCTGGTGCCCTCAAACCTGCCAGTAGCGGAGTTCCTGCCTAGTCTTGTCGCTCAGAACCAGTGGTTGACCCCAGTGGCAGCGACGCGGGGATTCACCTTGGTGACCCCGACCGGGAGCCCTTTAGCCGCCGAGGCGTCGTTATCTGATCAAGGGATTAGACCCGGGGCCTTGCTTCGACTAGAGATTGACGACGATTCGACCGGTTACACCCGTTACGATGACCTCGTCGAAGCGATGGGAGACTCCATCGCCAACACCCGTACGGCATGGTCACCCTCAGACTCTGTCCGCTTGTCGTCCTATGTGGCCGCCGGGCTAGTCACCGCCACCGGCTTCCTCCTGGTGCTGGGCCCGCAGCCGACTCTGGCTGGCGTAGTCAACGCTCTTGCGGGCGGGCTGGTGGTCCTCGTGGCCGCGCTCGTCGCTCGCGGGCCGACAAAGCGCCCGCTTGACCCCAGCGGAGCGGTCGGGTTGCTCTGGTCGGCCACCATCCTATTTGGCCTTGCCGCCTACAGTTTCACCCCCAGCGACGGCCCGGTGGGCCTAGTGGCGGCTGGGGGAGGAATGATTGTTGGATCGGCAGCCTTCTTCACCCTTCGCGGGAGTGCGCGCGCCTACATGGGCACGCCCTTGTTAGTCGGCAGTGTTATCGCTGGGCTAGGGGTGATGGAATGGGCCTGGTCGGTGCCCGCCAACCGAGCCGCCGCCCTGCTGATCGGCCTAGTCGCCCTACTGGTCTTACTCCTACCTTGGATCGGGGTCGCCCGCATGCCAGTTCGGGTGGCCGCCCTAGCCCCTAAAGCCGAGTCCGAGATTGTCGCCGCTGATGTCACCAACCAGCTCCGCATCGGGCAGTCCCTAACCCTCGCCCTTCGCGTCGGCGCTGGAGTGAGCGCCATTGGCTTGACCCCGATGATCGCCATTGACCTGACTGGCGGGCTGCTGCTGACCGCGTTCAGCCTAGCCTTGCTGCTAGGCACGCGCAGTTTGTACGGTCGTACGGAAGTCTACGTCGGCCTCGTCACCGGCGCGGCAACCCTCACCCTAACCGGCGTGCTACTAGCTCTCCGCCTCCCGGAATTGTTCGTATGGATTGTGAGCGCCGCGATCTTTGTGGCGATCTTCATCATCGCCGACAATGTAATCTCCGTAAAGCTGCGACCGCGACTGACGCGGGCTGCCGATATTCTCAATGTACTAGCCATCGCCGCCATCTGCCCCCTCGTTGCCCTGACCTGGGGGATCGTCTAGATGGCTTCACCACGCGATATCCTCGAGGCGCGACGCTATAACCAACGTCGCCTGATCACTGTTTTCGCCTCCGGCACCTCCGAAGGCCAAGAGTATGAATCGCGGACCCCAACCGGCCCGGTCATCATTGGCGTCGTGCTCACGGTTGTCCTTCTGATCGCCGCGATCATCATGGGAGTCTTTTCCCCCCGCCTGCCCGCCGGATGGGAATCGGACCAGATCATCATTGTCAAAGAGACGGGGGCGCGTTACTACACGATCAACGGCGTCTTGCGTCCGGTGACGAATATTATCTCTGCCCGACTGCTTGCCGGTAGGAGCCTCGACCCGATCAGGGTTCCGGCGTCACTCCTCGACGGCATCCCTCGTGGCTCGGGGGTCGGCTTGACCGGCGTTCCCGATGACATCCCCGGCGCCGACCACCTGGCACTGCGCGAATGGACCGCCTGTGCTAGACCAGTAGGGGCCCCCAATCTCTGGATTGGCGAAGGACCGCCCGACTACACCACCGCTGAGATGGCGGTCGTCACCGATACGACCGATATCTATCTCATCGTCGACGGTGCTAGTCACAAAGTTATTCCTCCCGAGGGGATCAATCTGCTCAATGTCCTCGGTCTTGCCACTGCAACAATCCATCCGGTTGGGACCGACTGGCTTGGCTTGTTCGCTGAGGGCACTCCGTTTGAATCACTCGAGATCCCGAAAGTCGCGACAACGGCTAGCGGCTTCCCGCATAGTTGGGGTGAAGTTAGCATCGGCGACGTGGTGGTTGTCACTGACCAGGATAGATACCTCGTTAGTGCCCCCGGCACGTTGGTCCCACTAACCCCGCTGGCTCTTCTGCTCAACCAAATCGGCCTAGAGACTAGCCCTAAGGCGATATCCGCAACCCAGGCGGACATCGGCACAATCACCGTCAAGGCTTCAGAGACGGTCATACCCCAGGATTGGCCGGTCCGACTGCCAACGGCACTGCCGCCAACCCACCGGCCTTGCGCTTCGATCACGACTGCCCAGGATCCAACCGTCGCCATGACGGTCCGTCTGGGTATGGTTCCTAGCGCTACCGCCCAGGATGTTCTTGGTCGTTCTATCCAGATTCCCGGTGGTTCGGGGGCGCTGGTCCGCGTCTCTGCCCCGGGAACCGTCGGGGCAGTGCGGCTGATCACCGATAGCGGTTGGTCGTTTAGCCTCGGGGTTAACCCCACCGAAACGATTCAACTGTTAGGGCTAGGTGGAGTGGAAGTCATGAGTTCACCCCTAGCCTGGGTCAACCTCATCGAATCCTCCTCAATCGAACTCTCGCGGACAGCCGCTTGGGCGACGGTCGCCACGACATGAAACGCCCGTCCCCACCGATCGTACTCCTGGCTATCATCGCAACCAGCGGGCTGCTGGGCCCGTCAGTCATGGCCACAGCCAACGCCGAACCGGAGGCATCCTGCGACCCTGGAGTCACCAACTATATTGAGCAAACCCCTTTCGTGGTCAGTCAACTCGGGCTCGAACACGTTTGGCAGATATCGACCGGCAAGGGGGTGATCGTGGCGGTCGTCGACTCAGGGGTCAGCGCTCGCAACGCCCACCTGCCAACCTCGGGAGCATCGCCGGCTTTGATGACGGGAGCCGACTTCATCGATCCCGAGAACGACAATCCTCGCTCCCCGATCTCAGCCGAGGATTTTACTGGCGCGGTTTATGGCGACGGGCGGATCGACCTCACCGGGCATGGCACCCATATCGCGGGACAGATCGCTGCCCGCCCGATCGCCGGTTCCGCCTTGGTCGGCGTTGCCAAGGAAGCGCGGATCTTGCCGGTACGAGTGCAAGGCGCTGGAAACCCCCTCGCCTATGTCACCGCTCATGGCATCCGCTGGGCGGCGGATCAGGGCGCCAAGATCATCGTCGTTGCCCAGTCCACCCCCGAAGATACTTGGGCTTTACGCACGGCGGTGACCTATGCCACTCAACGGGGCGCCCTCGTCGTCGCCTCGGCGGGCAATAACTACGACGGTAATGCCCCGGCTGGGGAACCTCGCTACCCAGCGGGCTATCCGGAGGTTCTCGGCGTCACTGCGATTGACACCGACGGCCTGCCTAGCAGTGCCGTCGCCCAAGGCCCGCAGGTCGATATCGCCGCTCCTGGGCAAGCGATCATCACCACCTTTTTCAACGCTGGTGACTGTGTGATCGCCATCGACAAACCTTCAACCTCCTACGCCACCGCTTATGTCGCTGGTGTCGCCGCCTTGATCGCTGCTAAATACCCTAGTGAGGGCCCTGTTGGGTGGAAGTACCGGTTGCTCGCGACGGCGTCACGTCCGATCGCCCAAGACCGCGATGATTCCATCGGCTGGGGAATAATCTCCCCCCTAGCGGCGCTGCGGTTCGTTAACGATGGTCGGGCGGTCGGGCCACCCAACCCGAAATTCGACCCCCCACCCTCCGTACCCCCAACCCTAATGCCGCGGCCCAGCGAACCGGCCCAGATCCCTGCAGACACCAAACTCGCCTTAACCATCGGCCTGATCGGCGCCTTCGCCCTCCTCGGTGCCGCGCTGGTAACCCAACGTCTAATTGCCACTTCCCGCCGCTCAGGGCACTCCACCCGGGAATGATCACGCTTGAGACAAAGCGCATGGAGATCCGCACCAAACCCGAAAAACCCTTGAAAACTTTCGTACGTATTGAGATAATTACTCATTATATTGAGTAATTATCTCAATGTATTGAGTAATTTGTGAAGCATGGGAGTGATTCGATGACTTTTCGACGTGAGGTAGTCTCCCGATTACACGAGCGGCTGCACGAACCACGACAGTTCATCCAGATCATTGTTGGCCCCCGCCAAACTGGAAAGACCACTGCGGTTAACCAGGCTATCGAGGGTGTAGAGGTGCCTATCCATTTTGCGGCCGCGGACGACCCAGCGCTCATCTCCCCCCAGTGGCTTCGCAACGAGTGGGAACAAGCTCGCCTGCTCAGTGAAACCCACCCGTCGGGCGCCGTCTTAGTGGTGGACGAGGTGCAAAAAGTTCCACAATGGTCATCAGTCGTTAAGCTGATGTGGGACGAGGACACGCGCTATCGCACTCCCCTTAAAGCTGTTCTCACTGGCTCATCATCGTTGCTACTTCACAAGGGCATGGAGGAGTCCCTGACTGGGCGTTTCGAGGTCTTGTATAGCCCACACTGGTGTTGGAAAGAATGCTCCGCCGCCTTCGGCTACACCCTGGAGGAGTTCCTCTATTTCGGAGGCTTCCCCGGTGCGGCGCCACTGAGGCATGACAATGCTAGGTGGAAGCGCTATATGAGCACGTCGATTGTCGAGCCGACAATCTCGCAAGATGTTCTGCAGATGGAAGAGATCCGCAAACCAGCGCTTTTGCGCGCGCTCTTTTACATGGGTGCAGCTTACTCAGCCCAAGAACTGTCCTACATCAAAGTCCAAGGGCAACTACAAGATGCCGGGAATACCACGACCCTAGCCCACTACCTAGAACTGCTAGGCAAGGCTGGCATGCTACGTGGGCTCGAAAACTTCACCCTTGAGAAGATACGACAGCGTCGAAGTTCACCTCGGTTCATGGTTTACGACACTTCGCTGTTGGTGCTTTCAAGCAATGTCATCCCCGCCCAAGCGATCGAGGACAAGGTATTTCGTGGCCATCTTGTTGAAAGCGCGATTGGAGCGTACCTTCTAGCGCGAGCCCAAGAAGAGGGTTTTGAGGTCTACTACTGGCGCGATCGCGGTGACGAAGTTGACTTCGTACTGCAGAAAGGCGCGGCAATCACCGCAATCGAGGTAAAGAGCGGACGGGTCAAAGGTGTAACAGGCAGCTTAGCTTTCATGAAGCGCTACCCCCAGGCACTGAGCTATGTAGTAGGAAGCAAAACCTGTCCCCTCGAAGACTTCCTACTCGGAAAGATAGAGCTCTTCAAAAATTGCGCTAAGAGTCAACCAACACTGTCTTGAATGCGAAGCCGATATCGTCGTGGCGGATCGCCGAAGGCGTAGCGCATCCCCTTCTCAGAGTTGGGTCCTGTGCTTGTGGTACTGTGTTCCGAACGAGGAATGCACCAGCCTAATTGGCCACGGGAAAGGGGAATGCCCATGGAAATCCGTGCGGGCAAACTGATGCAGGCTGCAATTGACTGTTACATGGCGCACGGCACGAGTACACCACACGTCGTGGGTAACACTCATTATTCTCCATGGTTTAGTCCTGGAACCCGAGTTACTGGCTCTGTTAGGGTTTCCCGTCCCGGGGAAGACGGTGAGGGAGGAGGGGTAGCGAGTTTTCAAGGTTACTCGCAAAACCCCCCAACACAGAAGGACCTAGACGAGATGTCGGCAAGCTGGGATACCTGCTTTTCGAGAATTCGCGCCACCATCGAGGATCTCCTACGACCATTCGACTATGTGCCCGACCCGGCTAGGTTTCATGATCTAGCGGAGTCGGCCGCCCAGGCGACGCGACTCCTTAGCACCACTAAAGTAGAGCATGGAGGAATCAAGCC
>JAIRKB010000104.1 GCA_031260385.1 Propionibacteriaceae bacterium
CGTTGACCAGTTGCTGGAAGCGGGCCACGCTTATTATTGCTGGTGTTCGACCGATCGTCTCGCCGAGATGCGCGAGGCGCAGGCGGCCGCGAAGACCTCGACAACCGGTTATGATCGACTCTGCTATGGCAAGACCCGCGACGAGCGGGCGGCATTACCGGGGTTTGCTGAGAACCCCGTTGTCAGGATGCTGATCCCGGAGGATATCGCGCTGAGCTTCGTTGATCTGGTTCGCGGCGAGGTTAGTGCCCCGCGCCCCGACGACCAGGTGATCCTCAAAGCCGACGGCTTCCCGACCTACCACCTAGCGGTGGTCGTGGACGATCACCTGATGAAGATCACCCATGTCGTCCGGGGCGAGGAGTGGATCTCGTCCACCCCGAAGCACCTCCTGCTCTATAAATGGCTAGGTTGGCAGCCACCGGCCTGGTGCCACATGCCCTTGTTGCGCAACCCCGACAAGTCGAAGATCTCGAAGCGGAAGAACCCGGCGGCGCGGTTGGCCTGGTTCCAAGAGCAAGGCTACCTGCCGGAAGCCTTGCGCAACTTCCTCCAGTTGATGGGTTATCCCCCTGGTGAAGGCGATGTCGAGGTCTGCTCCTTCGAGGAGTTCATCGCCAACTTCGAGTGGTCGAAGGTCAACACCGTCGGCCCGATCTTCGACGTCAAGAAACTTGACTGGCTGAACGGTCACTACATCCGGGCGCTAGGCGACGATGAACTCGCCGAGCGCATCATCGCCTTCATCGCGACCTATCAGGTTAGCGAAGTCGGTGAGCTCACCGAGCGTGATCGGGTGATTATCCGGGCCTCGACCCCCCTGATCTCGCCGCGCCTAACCTTGCTCAGTCAAGCCCTCGACAAGGTCCGCTTCCTCTTGGTCGCCGACGACTCCCTAGCCATCGACGCGGAGGCCCAAGCCAAGGTCGCCCCCGACGTCGCGGTCGTCATCCCCGCCGCCATCGCCGCCCTCGAAAACCTCGATCCCTTCACCACCGAAGCGATCCACCAGAAGCTAGAATCCTGTCTCGTCGATGACCTAGGCCTCTCGAGGAAGACCGCCTACGCCGCCGTCCGAGTGGCCATTTCCGGCCTAGCCGTCTCCCCACCCCTGTTCGAGTCCATGGAAATCCTCGGCCGCGATTCCTGCCTAGCCCGCCTGCGGGCCTTCTCACCCACCACCTGAGGTTGCGCGGCCACTTAGGCGAGTCCAGGAGGCCTCCAAGAGGTTCCCTACTCGCCTAAGTGGCCGCGCAACTTAGATAATGGGGGGCAAAGGCTAGGCGACCCAGCGGGCGTAGGCTTCGTCGGTACAACCGGCGTTGGCGATCAGGTCGGCGTAGAAGCGACCGGAGTCTCGGATTGTACGAACCTGAGTGTCGTAATCGACGTGGACGAGGCCAAAGCGGGGGTCCTCCCCTTCGATCCACTCCCAGTTGTCTATGAAACTCCAGTGGTAGTAACGGTCGACGCGGGCGCCGGAGTCGATGATCGCCGCGAGGTGATCGTAGAGGAACCGGGGACGAATCACATCGGCAGCATCGGCCGTCCCATTCTCCGTAATGAAGATCGGGCCGGGGCAACGCTGGGCGACCATCTCCAACACCCGACCCATCCCCTCGGGGTAATACTCCCAGCCGAGATCGTTGACCTCGCAGCCCGGGCGCGTACCTTGAGAAAAGCCGGACACCCAGGAGCGGGAGTAATAATTGACACCCGTGAAATCGAAATAGATCCCGGGCTTGATCGCCGCCGAGGGCTTGAGGGGGTAGCGGAAGTGGCCGTAGGAACAGGCCTCAAGCATGGCATCCTGGAACAAGAAAGCCATCGCTTTGGCGCCAGCGATATCGAGTGGATTGAGCCGATTCGCGGGGTCGAAAACCCGCAGATGGTGGGCGAGGCCGACCTGGGCTTCGTCTTGGAGGGCATGGATCAGGTTGTAGGCCCGGCAGTGGGCCTGGGCGAGATGGCTCATTACCTTCATCGCCGTTGGAATAGACGTACGCCCCGGAGGCCAGTCGCCAAAAGCGTAACTAAAGGTCGCATAGACGCTCGGCTCATTGATAGTAATCCAATCGGTCACCAGGTCGGAGAGCTCTTGGACTATTCGCTTGACATAGCGCAAGAAGATCGCGATCGTGGAGTGCCGCTCCCACGCCCCACGCTCCTCCAACCAGCCGGGGTTGTTGAAGTGATGGAGGGTGACCAGGGGGGTGATACCGGCTGCCCGCAACTTCATCAGCTCGCTGCGATAGTGGGCGATGGCGTGTTCGTCAAAGACCCCATCCTTGGGCTCGATCCGGGCCCACTCCAGGCCCATACGATAGTGAGCGATCCCGAGTTCGCCGAGCAAGGCGATATCCTCATCCAGGCGATTCCAGTGGTCAACGGCGCGGGCAGGGGTCGAACCATCCTTCACCTTGCCGACTTGATCAGCCCAGCGGTGCCAGTTCGTGTCAACGCTTCCGCCCTCAATCTGGGTTGCCGAAGTGGCAACTCCCAAGGCCAAAGAGCCCAAGTTCAATCTCATACCACCATCGTATACTGTGGTGGGCCCGGGGGGCCTTTGTGGGGGGGGCGCGGCCAGGGTGCCCCCCCCAACCGGCCCCCGGGGCACCCCACAA
>JAIRKB010000131.1 GCA_031260385.1 Propionibacteriaceae bacterium
CTCCGGCTCCTAAACCCAAGCGCCGACCTTAGAGATAGTAGGATGAGTCGAAGACCACGTCGCCTGAACATTCCGGTGTTTGCTAGCGACGACGGAAGGGAGTTGGCGATGCCAGATGACACTGTGGGAACGGTGTTTGCGCCAGGCTCAGTCGTGGTGGTGCGTGACGAAGAGTGGATGGTCGAGTCTGTTTCAGTTGATGGGACGACGACTTGGCTGAACGTGCGGGGACTAAGTGAACTTGTTAAGGACACGACAGCGACATTCTCTCCGGCACTAGACGACGTTGAAGCGCTCGACCCGTCGGCCACGACCGTTGTCGCGGACGCCAGCCCGTACTACCGGTTATCACGCCTGTGGCTGGAGTCGACTTTTCGTAAGACGGCTGTGCCAATAGCGAGCCCAGAGATCACAGTGTCTAACCAGGCTCTGGCCGACCAGTTGGATTACCAACGTCTCGCGGTAACCAAGGCTCTCGACCCAGATAATCTGCGACCCCGCATTCTGCTGGCCGATGCTGTGGGTTTGGGCAAGACAATCGAGATTGGCATGATCTTGTCTGAGTTGGTTCGCCGAGGACGCGGGGATCGGATCTTGATAGTGTCGCCTCGGCACGTCCTAGAACAGATGCAGCACGAGATGTGGACCCGGTTCGCCTTGCCTTTCGTCCGGCTTGACTCGGCTGGCATCCAACGTGTGCGCCAGCACATTCCGGCGACCCGCAACCCGTTCACCTACTTCCGCCGGGTGATCATCTCCATCGACACCTTGAAGTCAGATCTGTACGTCCATCAGATCAAACGGCAACGTTGGGATGCCGTAGTGATCGATGAATCACACAATCTGTCGAACAGTGCCACGCAGAACAATCGTCTCGCTCGGACCCTCGCATCGATGACAGATGCCTTAATACTGGCCTCCGCTACACCACACAACGGCGATGCTCGCTCTTTCGCAGAGTTAGTGCGGCTGCTCGATCCGACAGCAGTCACCGCCGAAGGCGAGTTGATCCCTGAGGAGGTGTCCCGCCTCGTTATTCGTCGCCACCGCCACTCGAGGGAGGTCGCCGCAGTTGTTGGTGCCGACTGGGCAGAACGCCTCGAACCGCTCAATATTCTGGTCGCGCCGACGCCGGCAGAAAACGCCATTGCCAACGAACTCGCTGAGGTCTGGCTTCATCCGGCTAGTGGCAGCAATCCGTATTCAGGGGCGACAAGGGCGCTCTTCCCGTGGACCCTTGCAAAGGCATTTTTATCATCGCCAGCAGCACTGTGGCAGACCGTTGCTAACCGTACGAAAGTACTTGCTGGTGATTGCAGTCCAGCGGCTAATCGGGAGCGTCAAGCGTTGGATCGTTTGGGAACACTTGCTGATACGGCGCTAGCCGAGCCGAGCGCTAAGCTTTCACGTCTGGTTCAGTACCTCAAGGATGCTGGTGTGGGACGGTCGTCAAGCACGCGTGTAGTGGTTTTTGCCGAACGTATCGCCACGTTGGGATGGCTGCGTGATCACCTTCCAACCGCCCTAGGTATGAAACCTCAAGCCTTTGAAATAATGCACGGCGGTCTCGCCGACGAGGACCAAATGCGGATAGTTTCGGAATTTAAGCAAGCGTCCAGCTCCGTTCGGGTTTTGCTAACTGGGGACGTTGCTTCTGAGGGCGTGAACTTGCACGCCCAGTGCCATCTATTGGTGCACTACGACATCCCGTGGTCGCTGATTAGGATCGAACAGCGAAACGGTCGCATTGACCGGTATGGCCAGAAGTATTCGCCTCTAATTGCCACTCTGATTCTCAATCCGAGTCATGAGAAGTTCTCGGGTGACATCCGCGTGTTAACCAGCTTGATAGGACGGGAGCATGAAGCGCACAAGGCACTTGGCGATGTAGCGTCGCTGATGGGAAAGTACTCGCCCAAAGCCGAGGAAGACGAGATTATGAAGGCCCTGGCAGCGGGTCAGCATGACCTTGATGCGATCATCCAAACCCCCGCCCAGATCGCCGATAGCGATGGGCTGGCCGGATTGTTCGCTCAGTTGCTAGTTCAGCAACCCCAAGTGGGATCCGCCCCCAACACTGAGCAGCCAGCACTACATCGTGACCTTGGTTTGTACCCCGATCAGGTTTCCTTTCTAGAGGACGCTCTGACTGCTGCATTTGCCCCGGCAGCCCCCAGTGAATCTCTCGGCCGAGGAGGAGTGGGGTGGAGTCGCGACACCAACTTTGGCACCGTTGAGCTAAACCCTCCTCCTGACTTGGTGCAACGTCTCGAAGTGCTTCCTCAGACTTACCTCCGCGACCGACGTGTTACCGAGAAGCTGGTGCTAGCAACCACCGAACAACGCGGTCTTGACCGACTCGCTGCGGCGCTCACTGATACATCAAGCTCTTCTTGGCCCGATGCCCACTATCTTGGCCCACTTCACCCGATCCTTGATTGGGCTGCCGACCGCGCACTCGCGAAACTTGGACGCGGCGAAATCTTTGCCGTTCGAGGTGCGGTTGATCAACCGACAGTCTTGCTACTCGGAACCTTGACCAACAGGGCTGGACGAATCGTGGCTTCCTCCTGGATGACAGCCGAGTTTCCCAATCCAGCTAATTCCAGTTTTGCTGTCATCACAACTTTGGCGTCAGCCCGAGAAGCCATCACAGAGCTCGGGCTTGACCGTCGCCGTGCCAACCCTGGACCGATTACTGACATCGACCGTCTCCAGCAACTGGTTCCGGTCGCCGTTGTCAACGCCCAAGCTCAGATGACCCAGACTTTCAAAGCTTCCAAACACGATGCCGAACAGCGAGTTGATCGCTGGGCGAGACGCATCGATCAGTGGGACGATGATGCAGGCGCCCTCATCCAGCGTCGCGAGGTCACCGACCGTCGACGCAGTGTCAATCAACGACGCGAACTGGTCGAAATGATGGCCCCGGATCGGGCATTGCTAAGGCCAGTCCTTGTTATCGTGCCAGAAAGCTGGGGAGGTGGGGCATGAGCGTCTACGAATCGATAATAATTGCCGAAGATTGGATCTCCGAACACTTTTTTACCACATCAGGGGCTGGCTCCTTTGCTACCAAGGTCAAGGAACGCGTCAAAGCCTGGGATGATGCGGAGACGGCTGGACTGACGACATCTCGCAATCGCTTTTCCCATGCCCGCAGGGATCTGCTTGTCAGCCTCTTTACCTTTGACGAAGACGAAGCGCGCAGTGTTTCCGTCAACCCTACTGAAGCATACGACCTTCTTTTAAACGTCCTTGGGTACGTTGATGGCTCTGGCCTCACCCTCACCCAAGATGGACCACTGAATCGTGTTAGCGTGCCTGGTGTCGCGTCCCAAGCACCACTGGTGATCGTGCAGGGGACTCCTGTCGAAACCGCTGAGGACCTTCTTGTCAAAGATGCCCCAACACTGTCAGATCCCGTGCGCCTCCATGAAGATACTGAGGTAATCACCAGCGTTGCCCGCCTGCTTTCCGCTCTATTCACCGATGACGCACCACCGGCGTTTGTCTTGGTTCTCGCCGGGCGGATCGCTCTTCTTGCTGAAAAAGGTCGCTGGCCGGAAGGCCGATACCTAGCGATTAACCTGCAGCTCGTGGCCGAACGTAACGACACTCGTAAGGGTGGAGAGATGGACACAGCGCTGACCTGCCTGGAGGCACGATCTCTGCTCCCAGACGCTGATGGCGGTATCTGGTGGGATCGCGTACTTGCCGAATCTATCAAACACACTGTTGGCGTGTCGAAGGATCTCCGCGACGGTGTCCGCCTCAGCATCGAGTTGATCTCCCAGGAAGTGGTTGATCGCCGCACCCAAATGAACCTAGCGCCGTTGCCTTCCGATCAAGCGCAACCTCTCGCTAGGCAAGCGCTCCGCTTCCTCTATCGAATCCTCTTCCTCCTCTACGCCGAAGCCCAACCGGGACTCGATGTGCTCCCTACAGGTGCGCCTGAGTACGACCAGGGCTATTCCCTGGACCGACTCCGAGAACTCCTTCAGGTGAAGCTCGCCACTCCTCAAGCCAAGGCTGGCACTCATCTATACGAATCGCTAGCCATCCTTTTCCGCCTGGTTGATCAGGGGCATCAGGCCAACGGCGAGACCGATCTCCAGTTCAATGCTCTGCGTGCCGATCTTTTCACCCCCAAAGCCACCGCCCTGATTGACGAAGCTCGGCTCGGCAACGAGACCCTTCAACGGGTCCTTGCCAACCTGCTGCTATCAAAAGAACAACGAGGCCGCGACCGGGGTTTCATCTCCTACGCTGAACTCGGCATCAACCAACTAGGCGCCGTATATGAGGGCTTGATGAGCTATACCGGGTTCTTCGCCGAAACCGACCTTTACGAAGTTGCCCGTGGCGGCGACAATTCGAAAGGCTCCTGGGTTGTCCCGGCTGATCGGATCGACGATATCAGTGAAACCGACTTCGTTCGTGGACTCGACCCGATAACGGGGGAAATGAAACCGATACTCCATCGCCGTGGCTCCTTTGTTTTCCGCCTCGCTGGTCGCGAACGTCAACAGTCCGCCTCCTATTACACCCCTGAAGTCTTAACCAAGTTCACTGTCAAGCAAGCCTTAGAAGAACTGCTCGACCAGGATGGACTGACGCCGGCTAGGGAGATTCTCGGCTTCACTGTCTGCGAACCGGCGCTTGGCTCGGGGGCCTTCGCTATCGAAGCTACCCGACAACTAGCGGAACGCTACCTTCGGCGACGCCAAGAAGAGCTCGGTCGACGCATCGATCCAGACGATTACCCCCGAGAACTCCAAAAGGCCAAGGCCTACATCGCACTACACAATGTCTACGGGGTTGATCTGAACGCTACCGCCGTCGAACTTGCCGAAATCTCTCTCTGGCTCGACACCATGGTTGCTGGTCTCGCCGCGCCGTGGTTCGGCTTGCGCCTGCGGCGTGGCAACTCCCTTATCGGGGCACGTCGGGCGGTTTACTCGCCGAGCCAGGTTCAGAAAGGAAACTGGCTAAAAGCGGTCGCACGCGACCTACCATTGACATCACTGGCTGCAGACGCCGAATCAGGGACCATCGGGACAGGCCTGGATGCTGGTATTCACCACTTCTTACTACCGGCCGATGGCTGGGGCGCGGCTGCTGATGCCAAGGAAGCCAAGGATCTCGCCCCTGAAGCAGTGAAAGAGCTTAAGCAATGGCGCTCTTCAATTCGGCGACGACCAAATGCCAAACAGATCATCGCTTTACAAAGCCTGGCCATCAGAGTCGAAACCTTATGGCAGTTTGCCCTCCAACGCCTCCGTGTTGCCGAACAGCAAACCCGTCGGTCAATTGCGGTATGGGGCGCAGATGATCTTCCCGGCGGTGGCACAGTGCAACGAGAAGAAATCGAACGCGCCCTTGCCGATGCCAACGGAGCTTTTTCTCGACTCCGCCGCGTCATGGACGCTTGGTGTGCGATGTGGTTCTGGCCCTTAACCAAGGAACTGCGGCGCGTAGAGGCCCGCCGTCTTGACCCCGTTCTGTTCCCAGGCGGTCAGAAGACTGATGATCTCGGGCGTGGTCTCACCGAACCGCCAACCCTTGACCAGTGGATCGCTGGCCTACGAGCGATACTGGGTTCAGCCGGTGGGAAGTCTGCGTGGAACACCACCACGCTGGTCCCCAAGTTAGACTGGGCGCAAC
The DNA here is from genome assembly GCA_031260385.1 of Propionibacteriaceae bacterium. Taxonomy (GTDB): domain Bacteria; phylum Actinomycetota; class Actinomycetes; order Propionibacteriales; family Propionibacteriaceae; genus WQYJ01. Next base: position 5,668 of record JAIRKB010000131.1, read on the forward strand.
TCGAAGAAGCCGAGGTTTCCGACTTGGCCTGGGCGACAGCCCAGGATATCGAGAGAGCGAAACACTCCCATCCCTGGCTTGAGGTCTGTGAACGGGTCGCCGAGCAACAAGGCTTCTTCCACTGGGAGTTGGACTATGCCACAGTGTTCGTTCGAGGAGGGTTCGATCTGCAAGTCGGGAATCCACCGTGGGTCCGACCTGATGTTGATATCGCTGCTCTTCTCGCTGAGGAGGATCCGTGGTGGCAGTTGGCGGGTAAGCCGACCCAAGAAGCGATAAAGGCAAGGCGTGTTGCAACACTGACACCCCCAGGTGTTGTCGACCTAGTTATCGACGGGATCACCGACATAGTTTGCGCATCGACATGCATGAGCGCTACAGACTTGTTTCCGACATTGGGGAATCTCCGTCCAGACACCTATCGCTGCTTCATGGAACAAGTCTGGCGGCACTCTTCAGGTCGCGGTGCCTCAGGGTTGATTCACCCCGAGACCCATTTTACCGATGAGCATGCTGGGCTCCTGCGATCCGCCACTTATCGGAGAGTGCGGAGGCATTGGCAGTTTATTAACGAGTTACAGCTTTTTGAGGAAGTGCACAACTTAGTTCAGTTTGGTGTGCATATTTATGGTGTAGAGCGTGTCGAACCTGCATTTGTCCAAGCCACCTCGCTTTACCACCCTGAAACGGTCGATAG
>JAIRKB010000193.1 GCA_031260385.1 Propionibacteriaceae bacterium
GCCTAGCCGCCATCCGCGACCTAGCCGCCCCCCACCACCCCTGGTCAATCCGCGACGAACCCAGTTTCACCGCCCTAGTAACCAAGATCCGCCCCGACCAAGTAGAAACCACCTTCACCCGAGTCAAAACAGCCGCCGCCGCCCTCACAGAAACCACCAAACTGAGGGCCAACCTAGCCCCCCACCCCCCCTACCTGGTCGCAGACATCACCCACCAACTAGACAACCTAATCTTCAACGGCTTCCTCACCGCCACCCCCACCCAATGGCTAGCCAGAATCCCCACCTGGTTGCGCGGAGCGTCTATGCGCCTAGACCAAGCCAGCCGCGACCCCAATCGCGACGAAACAAGAATGGACCAACTAGACCCCATCCTAGACGCCTACGACGCGCTCCTAAGCGCCCACCCCGATCCCCATCCGGACATTGTACGGATCGCCTACCTAATCGAAGAGTTCCGCCTCCAACTCTTCGCCCAAACCCTTCGTACAGTCGAAACCGTCTCCCCCAAGCGCATCATGAAAGCCATCGCGGAGGTTGGTTAGCCCAAATCGAGTCCAGGATAGAGAGGATTTGCCTCCAAGAGTTCATCAGCCCGCGCTTGAACCTGCTCGGCGATCCGCCAGTCCAGTTCATATTTTGCCTTACTAGGCCCAGTCGGCGTAGAACAAGGAGCCGTGTTCTTGAGTACGTATGCGATCAGATCCGCGACCTCGTCGAACTCCGCTTCTTTGAACCCTCGCGTCGTCAAAGCCGGTGTCCCAATCCGGATCCCGGACGTATACCACGCCCCCTTGGGATCGCGCGGAATCGAGTTACGATTGGTAACCACTCCGGAATCTAGCAAAGCCGACTCCGCTTGACGCCCTGTCAGCCCAAACCCAGAAACGTCAATCAGGATCAAGTGATTGTCCGTACCTCCGGTAACCAACGACACCCCGCGGCGCAGCAGCCCGTCCGCCAACGCCTTGGCATTACTAGCCACCTGAGCCGCATAAACCTGGAAGCTCTCCTGGCGCGCTTCAGCGAAAGCCACCGCCTTGGCGGCCATCACATGGCCCAAGGGCCCGCCAAGGACCATCGGACAACCCTTGTCAACCGACTTCGCATACTCCTCGGTCGCCAAAACGAAGCCCCCCCGCGGCCCGCGCAAGGATTTGTGAGTCGTGGACGCAATCACATGCCCATAACCAACCGGATTCTCTTCGCCGGTAAAGACCTTGCCCGCAACCAGACCAGCAAAGTGGGCCATGTCGACAAATAGCGTGGCGCCAACCTCGTCGGCGATCTCGCGCATCTTGGCGAAGTTGACCCGCCTGGGGTAAGCCGAGTAACCGGCGACGATGATCAGGGGGCGATACTCCCGCGCCGCCGTACGCAGGGCATCGTAGTCGATCAGCCCGGTTGAAGGATTCGTACCATAGGAAAGCTGGGTGAACATCTTGCCGGAGATATTGTGGCGGAAGCCGTGGGTGAGGTGACCACCGGCATCAAGCGACATCCCCATCACCCGCTGGGCGTTGAACTCGTGGCGCAAGGCCTCCCAATCGGCTTCGGTCAGGTCATTAACGGTCGCTGCGCCTAAGCGAGCTAGGGTGGGGGACTCGATCCGGTAGTTGAGGATCGCCCAATAGGCCACCAGATTGGCGTCAATCCCGGAGTGCGGTTGAACATAAGCATGCTCCGCCCCGAATAGCGCCTTGGCGTGTTCGGAGGCCACCGCCTCAACAGTGTCGACATTTTGGCAAGCAGCGTAGAAGCGATGACCGACCGTACCCTCAGCATACTTATCTGACAACCAGGTCCCCATCGTCAGCAAGGTGGGCAAGGAAGCATAGTTCTCGGAGGCGATCAGTTTCAGCGATCGGCGCTGGTCGCGAAGCTCCTGGCGCGTCGCCTCAGCGACCCGGGGCTCAACGGTGGCCACGGCATCGAGAATCTGGCTATAGATAGAGGAAAAATCAGTCACGAAGGCTCCTAAGGTGGTTCGTCACCAGTTACCTTACTGGGTCGAATGGGCTTCTTGGCTCAAATTCGGCAATGTGAGCTATACTGTCACAGTCGCCCGGCGAGGGGAGTAATCCCGTTATCGACGTCGCTCCCTTGGTCTGGGCCCAAGTTTCCAAGGTTGAGGAGAATAATGGCAGAGATCATCATCGCGGCTCAGGTTCGTGACGAGTTCGGTAAGGGGGCGGCCCGTCGGGCCCGCCGCGACCAATTGATTCCAGCAGTGATGTACGGTCACGGCACCAAGCCGATCCACGTTGCCCTACCGGCGCACGAGACGACATTGGCGTTGCGGACGGCCAATGCCCTGCTGACGATTGATCTGCCGGGCAAGACCAACCAGATGGCCCTAGCGAAGCAGATCCAGCGCGATCCGGTTCGTCGGACCATTGAACATATTGATCTGATTATCGTCAAGCGCGGCGAGAAGGTTAGCGTCGAGGTGCCGCTGGTGCTCGTCGGTGAGATTCGCGGCGAAGGGATCGTCATCCAGGATCAGAACTCGATCACCCTTGAGGTCGAAGCCACCGCTATTCCGGCCAATATCGAGATCGATATCGATGGTCTGGAAGCCGGTGCGGTGGTGTCGGCTCAAGATCTCGTACTGCCGAAGGGCGCGGTCTACCAGGGCGAACCGGAGGATCTGATCTTGTCGGTCCAGGTGCCGCAGGCCAAGGATATGGGCGAGATTACGATCGAAGACGGCGACGGCGAGACCGCAGAGGAAGCGACCGAGGAGTAAGGCTTGGCAACCTGGCTCGTGGTCGGGCTAGGCAATCCTGGTCCGACCTACGCTCGAAACCGGCACAATATCGGGGCGATGGTCGCCCACGAGTTGGGCGGTCGTGCCTCGGCCACCTGGAAGGCCCGGCGCTGGTCGCGCGCCCAGACGGCCGAGTATTCATCGGGAGGCCACCGCCTGATCCTGGCAACCACCAAGACCTATATGAACGTCTCGGGGGTTCCAGTGCGGAACCTGATTGGTGAGTTCAAAGTCAAACCGGACCATCTGATCGTCATCCACGACGAACTCGATATTGATCTCGGCCAGATCAGGGTGAAGTTTGGCGGCGGCGATAACGGCCACAATGGTTTGAAGTCGATTCGGGCCCATGTTGGATCCGGTGAGTTCTTCCGGGTCCGGGTCGGCATTTCACGACCGAATAGTCATCTGGACGTCCATGACTGGGTCCTGACTAACTTCGCCTCCGCCGAGAAGACCGTGCTCGCCGAGATGATTACCCGCGCTGCCGACGCTGTCGAGTCCTTGGTGCGGTCTGGTTTAGCCCAAACCCAATCCCAGTTCAACTCGTGAGGTCTAGTGTCTACTGCTCTGACCCAACTACTGCTGCGTGATGAGACGATTCGCGCTGGAGTCACCCAAGTAACGACCGCCACCACTGGCGAGCTGGTCTGCTTAGGGGAGGTTCGACCCTTCCTGGCTGCCGCGATCGCCGAGCAGAAGCCAATCCTGCTGGTCACTTCGACCTATCGCCAGGCCGAAACCCTGGTAACGGCCGTCGAGTCCCTACTTGGTCCCGATGAGGTCGGTTATTACCCGGCCTGGGAGACCTTGCCCCACGAGCGGCTGAGCCCGCGCTCCGACACGGTCGGGCGCCGTCTGGAGGTCCTGCGCCGATTGGCCGGCAATGATCGCCGCCCGGCCCCCCGGGTGATTGTCGCTCCCGTACGTTCCTTACTCCAGCCCCAGGTTCGTGGCCTTGGCGATCGGGAGGCGATCATCCTTCAGGTTGGTGGCGATTACCCGATTGATCAGCTGATTCGATCGCTGGTCGAGGCTGGCTATACGCGTACGGACCTGGTTGAACGACGCGGTGAGTTCGCCCAACGCGGTGGGATCGTCGATCTTTTCCCGCCGACCGCCACCGCCCCGGTTCGCCTGGACTTTTTCGGTGACACCCTTGAGGAGATCCGGACCTTCGCGCTGGCTGATCAACGTTCGCTGACCACTGGTCTTGAGCAGATCACCGCCACCCCCTGTCGGGAGATGTTCCTCACGGACGCGGTGCGCCACCGGGCCCGGGCTCTCGCGCCGCACCATCCGGAGTTGCTGGACATGCTAGACAAGATCATTGACGGGCACGCCGTCGAGGGTATGGAAGCCCTCGCTGGCGCCCTCACCGATGGTCTAGAGATGTTCACCGATGTTCTCGACCCGGCGACGGTGGTGGCGATCTGTGATCCCGAGTTGGTGCGGTCACGGGCCGCCGATCTAACGGCGACTAGTGAGGAGTTTCTGCGGGCCTCCTGGGCCGCGGCGGCTGGTGGGGGACAGGCCCCGATCGATCTGGGGTCCGCTGCCTACAAGACTCTCGACGAAGTCCGCCGGGCTAGCCAGGCGCGCGGGCTGGCCTGGTGGGACTGGTCGGCCTACGAGTCCGCTCCCGATCCGGATTCACTACTGATTCAGGCCGAACCCAATCTGCCGCTGATCAGCGCTGACCAAGCGGTCGCCGCCATGAAGGAGCGTACGGAATTAGGCGAGATCGTGGTCTTTGCTACCGAGGCGCGCGGACTAGCCGGTCGCTTTCAGGACCTGTTGACCGAAGCCGGGGTGGCGGTAACCCGACTTGGCGATGACGCGGAGGTTCCCCAACCGGGGGTCGTCTCTCTGGTCCGGGGGAGTTTCGGGCGCGGCTTCAACCTGCCCAAGCTCAACTTCGCTTTGCTGACCTCCGATGATCTGGCACCCACCCAGGCGGTGGCCGCAGATCGCCGTTTGCCGTCGCGACGCAAGAAGGAGATCGACCCCCTGACCTTGGTGGCGGGCGATCTGGTCGTCCACGACTCCCATGGGGTCGGACGGTACGAGGCGATGACGAAACGGACGATTGGGGGGATCGAACGCGAATATCTGGTGATTGAATATGCTCCCTCGAAGCGTGGTCAGCCCGGTGACCGGCTGTATGTGCCGATGGATCAGCTTAACCTGGTGACCCGTTATGTTGGGGGCGAACAACCAAGTCTCGATCGTCTGGGGGGCGCTGACTGGGGGAAGAGGAAGGCCCGCGCCCGGAAGGCAGTGCGCGAGATCGCCCAAGAACTCGTCCAGCTATCCGCCGCCCGCCGGCTGAGTGCGGGGTTCGCTTTTTCGCCTGACACCGAGTGGCAGAGAGCGATGGAGGACTCGTTTAGTTATATCGAGACTCCCGATCAGCTCGCCTGCATCAACGAGGTCAAGCAGGATATGGAGTCTTCCGTGCCGATGGATCGCTTGATCTGCGGCGATGTTGGTTATGGGAAGACCGAGATCGCGGTGCGCGCCGCTTTCAAAGCGGTGATGGATAACAAGCAGGTCGCTATCCTCGTCCCGACCACGCTACTGACCCAGCAGCACTTCGCCACCTTCGCCGCCCGTTTCGCTGGTTATCCGATCACCTTGGCCCCCCTCTCACGGTTCCAGACTCCCGCCGAGGAACGGAAGACCTTAGCTGGGCTGGCTGGGGGACAAGTTGATGTGGTGATTGGGACCCACCGCCTCTTGAGCGCCGATGTCCAGTTCCGCGATCTGGGATTAGTCATTATCGACGAGGAGCAACGGTTCGGGGTTGACCATAAGGAGAAGCTGAAAAAGCTGCGTCTGGAGGCTGATGTCCTAGCGATGTCCGCGACCCCGATTCCGAGGACCCTGGAAATGGCGGTGACGGGGATTCGCGAACTATCGGTGATCCAGACCCCGCCAGAGGAACGTCACCCGGTGTTGACCTTCGCCGGGGTTTACGATGAAGGCCAAGTCACCGCGGCCATTCGCCGCGAACTAGCCCGGGAGGGCCAGGTCTTTTTCGTCCACAATCGGGTCGAGTCGATCGAGCGGGTCGCCTCGCGGCTCGCCCAGTTGGTGCCGGAGGCGCGGATCGCGGTCGCCCATGGGCAGATGGCGGAACGTAGCCTGGAGGCGGTGATGGCGGACTTCGTTGATCGCCGCAGTGACCTGCTGGTTTGTACGACGATTGTGGAGTCGGGTCTAGACATCGCTACCGCTAACACCCTGATCATTGATCGGGCGGATGTCATGGGTCTCAGTCAGCTCCATCAGATTCGCGGCCGGGTGGGGCGCAGCCGCGACCGTGGTTATGCCTATTTCTTCTATCCGCGCGATAAGGCTCTGACCCAGACCGCTCATGACCGTCTCGCGACGATGGCCGCCCACACCGATCTCGGCTCGGGGATGCGCATCGCCATGCGCGATCTGGAGATTCGTGGCGCTGGTAACCTGCTCGGTGCTGAGCAATCCGGCCAGATTGCCGAGGTGGGCTTCGACCTCTACTTGAGACTTGTTGGGGAGGCGATCGCCGAGTTCAAGGACGGGTCGGCTCCGGTTCCCGAGGTCGAAATGAGGATCGAGATCCCCGTTGAGGCCCACCTGCCGAATAGTTATCTTGGTTCCGAGAGACTGCGGTTAGAGATGTACCGGCGGATCGCTGCCACCCAGGATGAGGCCGCCCTCGCCGAGGTGGTTGAGGAGTTACGAGACCGGTACGGAGAGCCGCCGAGCGAGGTACGAGCCCTGATTGAGGTGGCGGCTTTCCGCTTGCGAGCCGCCCAAGCCGGGGTGACCGAAGTGGTCTGGCAGGGCAAGTTCGTACGCTTCAACCCCAAGGCCTCCCTAGCGGACTGGCGCAAGGCCCGCTTGACTCGGCTCTACCCGGGCGCAGTCGTCAAACCTGAGGGATTTGTCTTGGTGCCCACCCCGGTCGCCGACCGCTCGGCGACCCCCTTGCAGAATGGACCCTTATTAGAATGGGCGAGCGGTGTAATAACTGCTATCTTTTCCGACGGCGCGTCTCGTTGACGCTCGTAGACAACCAAGAAATACTGTTCTTGTTCGAGTGTCCCCCAAGACCGTAAGGACGGTCGCCAAGTACGCGTTTCGATGATCAATGTGCAATAATCCTCCTAGTAGGGGTCAGCATCGTTATCGGTATCGCCAACCCCTCAAAGACGGGGTTTGTACACGGCTGAATGCCGTTATCTGTGAGAGGAGTGGTGTCACATGACCGGCACCTTGCCTCCGTCGTCGCCGCGGGAAAGAGAAGGCTACGACGTACTAACACATGCCCAGATCCTTGCCGACCGTCTCAAGGCGGAGACCGAAGTCGAACTGCGAAACGCTCAAGGGCGCTGGGAAGCCCTCATGGAGGACAACCGCAGCGCCACCGCCCTACTCGAACAGCGGCGGCGTGAGTCAGAGTCGGTTGTGATGGCGGCCTTGGATCTAGCGCAGGTGACGGGGGATTCGATCGTTAATGATTCGGCGGAGCGCGCCCGGGCCATGGCGGGGGAGGCTGAGGCCTTTGTTCGCGAGGTGATCGACCGGGCTCGCCAAGAGGTGACCGCCGCCCAAACCCGATCTGAGCAGCGGGAACGGCAGACCTTTGACGTTGTCGCCGACTTTGAAGCCGATGCTTATACCCGGATTAACGAATATCGTCTCAGCGTGGAGACCGAGTTGGCGGCGATCAAGGAAGCGGTTCAAGCGGAGTCCCAGGAGCGGCGTACCGCCCTCGACCATGACGTCCAAGAGGCTTGGACATCGGTTGAGGTGGAACTGACCAGGCTTTGGGATGCCATGCAAGGCGAGATGGAAACCACCAGCAGCGAGATTGAGCGGGCGCGCCAGAGTGCTTCGGCTGAGGTGACGAAGTTACGCTCCGAAGCCCAAGAAGAGTTCCAGCGCATCGTTAATGAAGGTCGCGAGCAAGCCGCCGCCCATATGGCCCAGGTCGCCGAGCAGGTTGCCAATGCCCGGGCCTCGATTCAGACCCTGATGAACACCGCCCAAGCCGAAGCCCAGACCCTTCGCCGCGAGGTTGATGACGAAGTCGCCACCAAACGTAATGAGCTTAACGAAACCTTCCAAGCGATTATGTCGCGAGCGAAGACCGATTCCGAGTCGATGCGTCAGCAAGCCAATGCCGAAGGGGAGTCGATCTTGACGACTGCCCGCAAGGAGGCCGCTGACCTAAAGAGCCAGGTCGAGCAACGGGTCACCCGTCAGGAGACGGCGGCCGCCGAAGCACGAGCCCGGGCTATGGCTGAGTTAGAAGAGTTGCAGCGCCGCGTTGTCGAACGCGATGGACAATCTCAACAAGAAGCTATTGAGGTGGTAGAGCAAGCCCGCCAGGATGCCGCTGCGATCCGATCAGAGGTTCGCGAGTATATGGAACGCGCTCGAATGGAAGCTGCCACATTAGCCCGCCGCCGCGATAACATCGCCTCACAACTGGGACAGTTGTCGGGGGTTATCGAGGCTCTGACCGTTTCGGAAAACCCGGTTGGAACCTAACTACTAATAAGAAAGAGACTAAGAACCAATGCCCACGTTCAAAAATACTCTGAAGGGGTACGATACCGTCGAAGTCGATGCTGCCTTTGAGAAGATGACGCAAGAACTTGATGCTCTGCGCTCTGGCAAGGGTGGCAAAGATCTAGACGCCTCCCGCCTGAAGTCCACGATTGATCAGCTACATGTCGAGCTCGATGAGATGTCGGCTTACACTGCTGATCTAGAAGAGCGGCTAGCCCAAGCCCCGAGCTCACCCTCTTTTGATGAGCTTGGCTCCCGGATTGCTCAGATGCTGACCTTGGCCAAGGAGGAGAGCGATGATGTTCGTTCCACCGCTCGCATCGAATCAGAGCAATTGACCGCTGAGACTCGGGCAGCCGCTGAGAACTCCCGGACTGAGGCTGAGGTTTATGCTTCTGAGGTACGCACAAAGGCCGATGCCGAAGCGACCCGGATCATCACCCAGGCCCAGCGCGAAGCCGAGGAAATCTTGGACCAGTCTGATCGTGAAGCCTTGGCGCGGCGCGAGGAAGCCGAAGCGATCTACGAGAATCAGCGAGCGCGCGCTGCGGTTGCCGCTGCTGAGTTCGAGAAGACCCTCGCTGAGCGTCGTGAAGATGCGGCGCGTGACTTCGCCGCCCAAATGAAAGCCCAAGACGAAGCGATGCAGCGGGCCGAAGAGTCCCTCTACGCGATCCAGGAAGAGGCTGAGCACTACAAGATTGAGACCCAGCAGGAAGTTGAAGCGACCCTTAAAGACGCCAACGCCCAAGCCAACGAGGTCCTCAAGCAAGCCAAGGCTTCCGCGGAGCGGATTCGCCGTGAATCCGAGCGTGAGGTTCAGGCAGCTAGCGCTCGTCGCGACGCCATCACCCTGCAGTTGTCGAATGTCCGTCAGATGCTCGCCACGATGGGGGTTGCCCCGGTCATGAGCGACGAAGCTCCGGCTTCGGCGGATAGCGACGAGGGCCTCAGCGACGACTGGCAGTAGACGCGGCTTAACGCTCTGGTTGTTCGCCCCGAGTTCGGGTTAGACTGCTGGTCATGGATTATGCCGTCATTTTGGCGGGGGGAGCGGGCACTCGACTGTGGCCTTTGTCACGAGTTGGTGTGCCCAAGCAGTTGTTGACCTTGTTCGCTGGGCGTTCCCTGTTGCAGTCTGCCTACGAGCGGGCCCTGACCCTAGTTGACCCGGATCGGGTGTTAGTGTGCGCTGGTCGGATCCACGAACAGGCCACTCGCGACCAACTACCGGATCTGGGGGTCTCGAACTATCTAGCTGAGCCGATTGGGCGGGACTCCTTGGCGGCCATCGCCTGGTCGGTCGCCACCCTAGCCGAGCGCGATCCGCAGGCGGTGGTTACGGTCTTGACTGCGGACCACCTGATTGATCCTCTAACGGCTTTTACGGCGACCTTACGCGAAGCCGCTGCCTTGGCGGCCCAAAAGCAGCGCCTGGTCACCTGCGGCATCCTCCCCACGCAGCCGCATACCGGGTATGGCTATATTCAACTAGGTGAAGCCTTACCCGAGAACCCACAGGCCTTCCAGGTCCGCCAGTTCGCGGAGAAACCACGCCTAGATTTGGCGACCCGTTACTTAGCGGAAGGGAACTGGTGGTGGAACTCGGGGATGTTTGTCTGGCGGGCTGACTCGTTCCTCACCGAGTTGGCGCGGTTGAAACCCCAGTTCGCCGCCAAGATTGACCAGTTGGTCAAGCACCCCGACCTCATTGACGAGATCTATCCCGACCTTGAGGCGATTTCGGTTGATTACGCCATCCTTGAGCCCGTGTGTACCCCCGACAGCCCGGCCGAGGTTGTCACCCTTGGTCTTGAGGCCGAGTGGATTGATGTGGGCGCCTTTCCGATCTTGGCTGGCTTGCGAGCCCCTGGGGAGGCGAACTGGGTCGACGGAACGGTGATTGCGGCTAACTCGACTGGTAACCTTATTATCAATCGCCGTGACGATGGGCATCTGGTGGCGGTAAGTGGTCTCAATGACACCATCGTCGTCGTGGTTGACGATGTCACCTTGGTTTGTCCAATGAGTCAGGCTGAGTCCATCAAACAGCTGGTGGACTTGGCCAGAGAGCAGTCGGAGGGTTATGTCTAGAACACCTCGTTTCTTCAAGAAGCGGTCTCGCAAGGCCGCTGCCGGGGCTGAACCACCCGCGCCAACCCCCACTCCGCCCGAAGAGGCTTCCGTACGTAAGGTGGCACCCCCTCCAGTAATGGAAGAGTTTGCCTTGTCCCCGGTTATTCCTGCCGACAAGGCCCAAGGGTTTGGCTGGGCCAAAGCCTCCGATCTCGCAAATCGGAAAAATGAAACAAAATGAAAATGAAACAAAAAGAAATAAATATCTTTTTCCCTCCAGGAGTTGACGCGACCTAAGTCACACTGATGTAATTTGTATTAGTCCAGTGGACGGAGAGGTTGAAATGTCGAGTGTACTAACGTTGGTCGTTGGGATCGATGAAGATGCGAGTGCGTGGCAGGCGATTGCCCTGTGTGCGCAGACCGACCCTGAGGCTTTTTTCCCCGAAAAAGGTGGCTCCACACGCGAGGCCAAAAGTGTCTGTCGAGTGTGTGATGTCAAGAGTGAATGCCTGGAGTATGCCCTCGCCAATGATGAGCGCTATGGGATCTGGGGTGGCCTAAGCGAGCGCGAACGGCGTAAGCTTAGACGGCGCGTCTAACGCGCTGCATCTGCGTATCATATTGAGGGGCCTATGACTCATACGGAAAGCTGGAGTTGGTTTGATGCTCCAGAAATGAGCGACGTTGACCTATTCGGGCACACGGTGACCGCGATTTTGGTCTGTCGTAACGCTGGAGCCTGGCTCAATGCCACACTAGCTAGCCTTGGTCAGCTTGACCGGCGTCCGGAGTTAATCCTGGCGGTTGATAATGAGTCGACCGATGACACCGCGGAGCTTTTACGTGACGCCGAAGAGGCGGGATTGATCACTAAAGTCATCAACGGACGCGCCGGTTACTGTTTCGGCCAAGCCGTCGAACGCGCGATGGGCCTAGTCACCGAGCCGACCCAGTGGCTGTGGCTACTCCATGATGACGCCGTGCCCGATCAGGATGCCTTAACCGAGTTGCTGACATTGGCGGCGCGAACCCCGAAGCTGGCGATTGCGGTGCCGCTCTTAGTTCGCCCCTCGCGGCGTCACCACGCCGCTTTGACCCTAGAGGTCGGGGCTTCGATCTCCGCCACCGGGCGTCGCACTCTCGGGCTAGAGCCCGGTGAAGTCGCCCAAGGTCAGTACGAGTCCAGCCCAGTGCTAGGCGGCTCAACCTGCGGGATGTTGGTGCGCTGGGAGTCCCTCGTCGAGATGGGCGGCTTCGATCCTTGTATCTCCGGCTACCGGGATGGGATTGATCTTGGCTGGCGAGCCCATTTGATGGAGCAGTGGGTTATGACCTGCCCGACCGCCCGGATCGTCCATCGCCAGGTTGGACGCTCCGAGATCCGCCCCGGCACCCTCGCGGTGCGCGCCAAGCGGTCGGAGGCATCCTGGGACCGCTTGATGGGTCTGCGCTTGGTCGCCGCTAACACCCGTGGTCTAGGCAAGCTCGGCGTTCTGCTGCGTTCGACCTTTGTCTGCTTGATGACCGCCCTCGCCTTAGTTCTCGGGCGCGCTCCAGACCGCGCCAAAGACGAGATCCAAGCCTGGATGGACTTCCTCTTCCGCAGCCGCCGACCGGTCGTCCGCTTGCGACGCAAGATCCGAGCCATCTCCCGAGGTTCCAATACCAAACACCGGGTGCGGTCACTGCGTCCCACCCTCGGTTCGGTCGCCGACGAAATGGGCCAGTACGTCGCGCGCTGGTTCCAGGATCAGTTCGCCTCCAACTCTGACGCCGAGATGACCCTCGACGATCTCTTAGGCGATGAGTTCACCCGCCGGATCGGTGATGGTAGTAAACGCATACCGCTCGCTGTCTGGCTAGGCCTGCTTGTTGGCGGTCTGGTGATCGCGACCCGGACCCTCTACGCCTCCGGTATGGTGATGGCCTCCAATCTACTAGGGGCACCGGCTAGTATCGCCAGTGCCTTTGATCTGGCGTTGTCGAAGGGGGCGGAGTCCGAGCCTTGGCTGTTGGTTAATGCCGCTCTATCGGTTTTAACGATTCATCCCCAATGGTTGCCGGTGGTGGTGTTGATAACAGCCTTCCCGCTAACCATGCTGGTCGCTGGCTGGTTTGCTCGGCATCGGATTGCCCACACCCGCCTGCGCTGGTTTGCCGCGGCCGGCTATGCCCTATTACCAATCTTGATGGGCGGAATGAACCGGGGCAGCCTCTGGCTGATCGGTTGCGCTCTGATGCTGCCATTCCTCGCCGAATGGTTCTCGCGCATCGATCGTCCCTGGGCGGGGGCGCGATCCCTCCAAACGATGGCGGGTATTGCTTTTGGTGGGGTGATCGTCTTCGCGATGTCACCGGTGCTCTGGGTAGCGGCGATCGCCGCCGCGCTGGTGATTACCCTGCGAGCCGGGGGTATAGCGCGGATTATCCGAATCGCCATCGCCTTGGCGATCCCGATCGGGTTCTGGGCCCGTTCGATACCGGCCTTGTTATCTAACCCGATCCAGTTGCTGCTCTTCCCAGAGCCCTTGCTGACACCGGAAGCCTTGTCTTGGCAGATGCTTATCGGGCGACCGTTTGCCGATGGCCTGCCCCCAATGTGGGTCTCAATCGTCGTCTTCGCCGCTTTGTGGATCGGGGTCTTGGTCATCGTGATCCAGAATCGGCGCCGCTTGGCCGTCGTTGTTGGGATGGCCGCCATTGCGGCCGGAATCTGGGTCTCCCGCTTTGCTATCACCATGGACTATGGCACGGCGCGGGTTGATCCGACGGCCTTCCTCCTCGTCGGCTTCGCGATTCTGCTCTTTGCGTGTGTCGCCTGGATTGACGAGACCTTTGGTTCGCTTGAGGGGCGCGACTTCGGTGGAAAACAGGCCATGCTGGCCTTGCTCTCCTTTGTTTTGGTAGCAGCCTTTGGGATTGGGGCCGTCTGGTCAGCCTATGCCGGATTCGCTGATGTTCAACGCGGTAAAGATCCGCGCGTTCCGGCCTATCTAGCGGAGAACGAAATTGAGCAGGACACGGCGACTCTGATCATTGATGCGGGCAATCGGACTTGGAATCTACGCTACGGGGGCGGTACGACTTGGGGCCAGGGCTCGTATCTCTCGGGTCCAGCCGCCTCGCCTGAAGCGATGACGATGATCTGGCAGATCGTTTCGCGGGCCCTGGAAGGGCGATCGGCCGACACCAGCGCCGATGACCTCGCCAGCCTGGGGGTGAGCGCAGTGGTGGTCATCGACCCGAACCCGGACTCCGTCTCCGCTCTCGACTCTTCCGCTGGTTTACAGCGAGCGACGGTCGGTGGAATGATCGAGATTTGGACGGTCAATACCGACTCAGGCCCGCCCACCCGGCGCGCCCTAGTTTCCCTCGACGGCAGTAGTCTGACTTATCTGTCGCCTAGGACGCAGATATCTGGTAGCGCGGATAAGGTCCTACTGTTAGCGACTCCACCAGACCCTGATCTGCGGGTTTTCGTCGGCGGAGTGGAAGTCCAGCCCACCGAGTCCCCGGACTGGCGGGCTGCCTACCTGGTGAAGGACACCGGCGGTCTGGTCAGTTTCGAACGAACGGTCGAGAACAGCTGGTTGGTTTGGATCCAGCTTGGAGTGATCATCTTGCTGATCATCTTCGTCTTGCCACCGTTGACGGCGGAGGATCCTGACAGTCCGCGGCACCGCATAAGGAGAGCACGATGAGTAAGCATCTGGGGTTCATTATTGGGATTATCGTGGTCGCGGCAGCGATTGTCGGTTCCTTGCTGATACCG
>JAIRKB010000227.1 GCA_031260385.1 Propionibacteriaceae bacterium
GCTCTCAAACCGGGCACGAGCCCGGCTGCCGCGATGGATATCCCGCCACCTTGGCTGACGCCGGTGACTCCGATCCGGTCTGGATCGATGGAAGGTACGGTTCGCAAGGTCTCGATCGCCCGTACGGCGTCAACGTACACCCGCCGGTAGTAGTAGGTATCGGGGCTTTCGATGCCACGGGTCATGAAACCTGGGAACGACGGGCCGGATCCAGTCGGGTCGGGGGTCTCACCGAGGCTCCACGCACTGCCCTGCCCGCGGGTGTCCATGAGCAGGTGCGCGTAACCACAGACCGGCCAGACGAGATGCTCATGGGGCAGGCCTCGCCCACCACCGTAGCCGACATACTCGACGACACCCGGCAGTGGGCCGCTCGCACCGGCCGGCAGCCGTAGCCAGGCCTTGACCGGATGGCCGTCGTAACCGGCGAAGGTAACGTCCCAGACATCAACTAGCCTCAGTTGGGTATCCAGGCGGGTAAGACTGGCAGTAGCGCCAGTGGGGCTGTGATCAGCCAAGGTCTGCGCCCAGAAGGCGTCGAAGTCCGCTGGCTCAACCGCTTCAGAACGATAGGCCCGCAGTTCCGAGGGCGAAAGATCAAACCGAGGCATGAGCATCCTTCCATACCAGCACTCAACGCATGCGCCGACCGATCACCGCCAGCGCGAAAACCAAAACCCCAACAGACGGCACAACCAACGGCACCCACATTACCGTCAAACCGATCGCACCAACACAGGCCAACCCGACGTACACCACTGACATCGGGTCATCTACGAGGACCCGGCGAACCGAGGGGAACACCCGTGACCACGACGAACCGCTCGACAACATAGCCCCAGTGCAAACGGCAGTCACACCCGCCAACATTGCGAAGAGCGCTGCACCGACCATCAGCTTACCGAGGATAGAATCGTCCGAACCGGCTAGTCCCAGTGTCAATGCGCAGCAGCTGAGATAGACCAGTAAGGCTAAGGCCACCGCCGCTCCACCCAAGACTCCCCGTCGGAAATCTCGGCAGAACTCGGCGAAACTTCCATGGCCATCGTCCAGCACCCGGGAGATATGCCCCACACCGGCTGCGATCGCCGACGGGATAGTCACCACCGGCAGGGCGAACACAACGACCCATAGACCGACGGACATTACCTCGAGAAACAGCGAAAGAACCTTCATCCCCGAGCGCAAGTGGGTTGGCCGGGAAGCCACGGTGGAACGATGCGAGTCTGCCACCTTCATCCTTTCAGGCCTTGGGTTGCCACGCCTTGGATAAGGAGCCGTTGGAAGAAGAGGAAGAACCCCAAGACGGGTAGCAAGGCGATGAATGACGCCGCAACGGTGGCGCCGTAGTCAGACGTGCTTGTCGCGTCGTTGAAGAGCCTCAAGGCGACTGGCATGGTGTATTTCTCCGGTGAGGTGAGATAAATCAGAGGGGCAAAGAAATCATTCCAGGTCCAAATGAAGGCAAAGATCCCGCTCGTGATGAACGCCGGTCGCATCAGAGGCACGATGATCGACCAAAAGATTCGCGGATGCCCTGCGCCATCAATGCGCGCGGCCTCATCCAAGTCGCGCGGGATGTTGCGAATGAACTGCACCATCAGAAACACGAAGAATGCCTCGACTGCCAGCAGCTTTCCCAGCAAGAGTGGAACATAAGTGTCAACCAAGCCGGTCCAGTTGAATATCACATATTGAGGGATGATCAGGACATGAACTGGGACGAACAAGGTAGCGATCATCGCCGCGAAGAAGATCTTCGATCCTTTAAACGACACCCGCGCAAACGCGTATGCCGCAAGCGATGATGATACGAGAATGCCAACGACCGCAGCGCAGGCTACCAGGGTCGAGTTCACCAAGAAGGTGGACAGTGGAATCCCTGCGATACCGCCCCAAACTTTGACAAAGTTCGCCAGCGTCGGCTGCCAGGCGAGTAGTCCGTTGTTTCTGCCGAACTCGGACGATGGCTTGAATGAGGCCGCTACCAGCCAGACAAGAGGATAGAGCACGACCAGGGTGCTCAGACTCAGCACAGCCCACAAGATCACCGATCCGATTCCACGACGCGCCAACTTCCGGCGAGAGGCCTGAGGACGTTTTCGCCCGAGCGTATGCAAACTCATCAGCGGTCTTCTCCATAATAATGAACCCAGCGGCCTGAGCTTTTGAACAACACCGCAGCGATCACCGCCACGACGACCACCACCAGCCAGGCGATTGCGCTAGCGTACCCCATTTGCCCATCGGCGAATCCGCGTTTGTAGAGGTACAAGGTGATGAAATTGAGCCTGCCTCCGGGACTGCCCGTTCCGTTGGAGATGATGAACACTGACCCAAACACCTGAAAGGCGTGCACAATCTCTAGGAGCAGGTTGAAGAAGATCACGCCTGACAGCATCGGCACAGTCACGTGTCTGAACTGGGCCACCACGCCGGCACCGTCCATCTCCGCGGCCTCATATAGCTCCTGGGGTATCTGCTTGAGACCGGCGAGAAAGATGACCATCGGGGCGCCGAATTGCCAGACTCCCAGCAGAATCATCATGGGCACGGCTAGATTGACCTTCCCGACCCAGCCACCGATATTGATCCCGAAAAAGGACAACGCGGTGTCGACCGGGCCGTTAGTGCTAAACATTGCTCGCCAGACAATGGCGATGGATACGCTCGCTCCGATCAGGCTGGGTGCGTAGAAAGCCGATCTGAAGAACCCTGATCCGCGCCGGATCCGGTTCAACATCAGCGCTACGGCCAAGGCTGCCATCAACTTGATCGGGGTTCCAAAGGCCACATACTGAAGGGTTACGCTCGCCGACCTAAGAAAGACCTTGTCAGCAGTAAACAATCGTACGAAGTTTGCGAACCCCACCCACTGTGGTGGGCTGAACAGATCGTACCGGGTGAACGCGAGATAGAGCGACATCAGCATCGGCCCAAGGGTGAGACCGAAGAACCCGATCAGCCACGGCACGAGGAAGGCGTAACCGGCCTTGGTCTCGCGTTTCCTCAGGGCTGACATGTGCGGCCTGGCCGATCGGCTTACCCGTCGGCCGAGCCGCACTGCGCGCTCGGTCATGACTACTTCCGCCTTGTGGTCACCCGAGCACCTGGTTCATCTCGTCGAAGAACTGGTTGACAGCATCAGTCACCTTCACTACGCCGAGTCCCAGATCGGTGCTGAGTGAAAGGTACTTCGTGGCGATCGTGCCGTAGCCAACAACCGGTGCCAACGGTGGTTCGCCAATCCGGAACGCAACCGATGCCTCGTAGTCGATCATCGCCTGGATACTAGCACTGACAACCAAGCCATCGCGCTGCGTCTGCGAAGCAGGCAGACCTCGGTTCGTACCGAAAATCTCTCCGACCTGGGGGCTATTGATCAGGAAGTCAACAAGTTTGGCTGCCTGATCAGGGTGCTTCGTATTTTTGGCGATCACATGAAGCATCGATGGCTTCATGTAGAGATCCCGGGCCGAAGCGGCCGCCGTCGGCGGTGCGACGATGGAAAGATCGGTGGCGTCTACCCCTAGATCGGCGGCGAAGCTCGCCGAGAAGTTGTCCCATTGGGTCTCTGCAACCCCAAGGCCAGCTCCGAGCGGCGACTTCGGAAGCGCCTCTTCCGCACGATCAGCCGGCACGGCGCCGCCCGCTTCACGTAGGGCAACTCCGAGATTCCAGAATGCAGTCAAGTCCTCTTTCGTGAAGCCGGGCTTGCCATCCTCGGTGAAGAGCGACTTTCCTTGCGCTCGAAGCCAGTGCTGGAAGTTCTCAAGGTTCCTGGTCCAGTCGGCTCCGCCGTAGGCTACAGGCTGCAAAGCGGAGCTCACGGACGCCAGCCAGGATGTGTACTGTTCCCAGGTTCCACCGCCTGGATAGGCGTCG
The DNA here is from genome assembly GCA_031260385.1 of Propionibacteriaceae bacterium. GTDB lineage: Bacteria > Actinomycetota > Actinomycetes > Propionibacteriales > Propionibacteriaceae > WQYJ01. The sequence continues at coordinate 3,886 of JAIRKB010000227.1, forward strand.
ACGCCGGAGTCCTTCAGCAAAGCCGAGTTGATGAACAAGGCGTAGGTGTTACCACCAATCGGGATTCCGAACTGGGTTCCGTCGACTTCCCCAGTTGGCAGGAGGCTAGAGGAGATTCCATCAGTAACAATCGTGCTTCCGAGGTAGGGTGCCAGGTCAAGGAGTTTTCCATTGGCGGCATACTCTCGCATGTACTGGTAGTCCCACTGCATGACGTCCGGCAGATTACCGCCAGCCGCCTCGATCTTGCGCTTGTCCCAGTAGTCCGCCCAACTGAGCAGCGAGGCATTCACCTTGATCTGCGGGTTCTCGACGGTGAAGGCATCAAATGCTTGCTGATACATCTGCGCCCTAGCGTCATTCCCCCAGAAGGCAAAGTTCAAGGTAACCTCGCCGTCCGGGCCCAAGCCATCTGAGGGATCATTGGACGGGGAACATCCCGAGACTGCCATCAACAGCCCTAGGCCGATACAGCCGAGGGTCGCAGCCTTTTTGCGTAGTCGCATATTTTTCCTTTCACTACTAGTCCTGAGGTATTTCGGTTCCGAAACCCTGAGAGGTGGGTCATTCATCCGGTTTGGGAATGCGCTTTCCCACGGATGCCAAAACTACTCTACTCGCCAAGGCTTCGTCAAGACCAGCCGCCAAAAGGTGGGCTAATTCACTGCGTTAAGCTCTCACGGGCCCTGGCGAGAGCGTTGAAGATCGCCTGATCTTCAAGCCACCCGTCGGCGACCACAGCGGTGAATGAACGCGCTAGGCTCCGTAGGGTGGTCCGCTCACTCCAAGCGAGGGCCGACGAGATGGCTGGGTAATCCCGCACCCGAACAAAGAAGGGATCGGCGAGGCTTGCTTCGTCGTCACCACTGATGACAACGGTGTAGGGCTTACGCGTTTCAGGGGAGAGGGCGGACCAGGCAAGCCAAGGCCCACGACTACCATGAACCGCCGCTTCCCCCTCGCCGCTAGGGGTCCAGACCCGCACTTCATCGCCGGCCGGCAGCCGCCAAAAGAACCCACCATAGCCAGCGCCGACCCGGCCGTTGGACCCCGCGCTTCCCAAGGTCACTGCCCGGTCGTCCGTCGTCGTCAGTTCGGTCGTCCAGCGCAACGCCCAAGCGACGTCGTCCAACTTCACCCACTGTAGCCTTCGAACCTCATCAAGCAAGGTCTGGTCATCGCGGTCCCGCCACTCAAGGGTCTGGCGCCCACCGAAGCCGCTTGGGTGGGGGCACCAATCAAGGTGAACAATGCGCCCGTGGTCATCGAGCCACTGATAGCCCAGGTCGCGCTGGTAGGTCGGTCCACCCCAGAGATTGTGACTGGTCTGACCATCGCGGGCGATGTCTTGAATCGCCCAACCGAGGCCAGCGTGCCAGGAGTGGTC
>JAIRKB010000245.1 GCA_031260385.1 Propionibacteriaceae bacterium
CTTGACCGCTGGTCTGGGCGAGCTGATCGAAGCGGGCGAAGACTTCGGGGGTGGACATTTCGCCGGGGGCGAGGGCGAGAACCCAGTGGTATTGACCGCGCGCTAGGGTGGGGGTGAGGCGGTCGCCGCGCCCTAGCCCGACCGCACATCCGCCCATCAAAGCGAAGGGTACGTCAGCGCCGAGTTGGGCGGCGAGGCCGAGCAGGTCGTCTTGGGTGATCGCCAGCTCCCAGAGTCTGGCACAGGCGAGCAAGGCCCCAGCGCCATTCGCCGAGCCGCCCGCCATCCCGCCAGCGACGGGGATCTTCTTGTCAATACTGAGCGCCACCCCGGCCCGAACCGCGTACTCCTGTTTCAGCAGGGCGGCCGCCCGGTAGGCAAGATTCTGGTGAGGCGGGCCGACCAGGTGGGCCTGGGGGCCGTTAACGGTGCAGGTGATGCCGGTCTCGATCCCCGTCGCGGTGACGATGTCATAGAGGGAGACCGCTTGGAATATGGTCGCGAGCTCGTGGTAGCCATCGGCGCGCTCGGCGCCGACACATAGCGCCAGATTGATCTTGGCAGGCACCCGTACGCGTATGACCGGACTGACTTCCACCGTTGCCGCGAGACTCATATTTGGAACACTAGATGATTAAGCCCGGGATTGTCACGTCGGCGGTTGCGACGGGTCCGGGTTCTGGGCAGCCTTCGATTCCCCAGTCGCCTTACTCCCGGTCTTTTTCTTCGGAGCGGCGCCGGACTTCTTGGAGGTGCCTGGCAGCGGCGGTGCCGGGGGCGGTGGTGCCGGGGTCGTCCGGGGGATTGGCGGTGGCGGCGGTGGGATCGGTGGGATCGGCGGAATCAGAGGCACAGTCACGCTCGGAATCGGGGGGAGGTTCTTTTGGGGAATGGTCGCATCATCAGCGATCTTCGGCAATCGCTTCTGAGGAATGGTCGCCTCTGGCGCGACGGCGGGTGGCTGCAAGGGCGGGATGGGCGGAATGGGCGCCGGTGGCAGCGTGGGAAGGGCCTTCTGCGGGATGGTGTCATCGAGGAGCGCCTTGGTATGGGGGGTGGCCAGACTCGGTGGCGGTGGGATCGGCGGAATCGGTGGCATGCTGCCCCGCGCTGGACCGTCGGCGGGCGTTACCGGAGGGATCGGCGGGAACAGGGGGGCTACCTGACCGAACCCGCCCCCGACATCGTAGGGACGGGTCGGGAAGGGATCCTCGGGGACGAAAGGCTCCGGCAGCGTGGGCAGATGAGGCGTACTTAGCCCTAGGACGATCGATTCTTCCGTCGGCGTCGCTGGAGCTGGTTTGGGGGCACTATGCCCGCGCGGACGGCGACTGGTCGCGGCCTGCTTCGGGGTCTTGGCTGTGGCACCTTTGCGACGGAATTTTCCGGTTTGGGGATAATCGGGTGCCACCAGATCAACCACCGCCGGTTCGACTGGGGTGACGGTCGCCACGGGCGGTAGCGGGAGGGGAGCGGTTTGGGTCGCCCAAGGGGCGGCGGTGCCGGGGGAAGCCTCCGTCGGTTTGCCGTCTACGGGCTGAGACGCGGCGTTCGCTAACAGCAGAGCTTCCGCCCCTGGCGGTGGGATTTCCCAGGGGGCGATCGCCGGGCCAGTTGGTGGTGGGAAGGCACCGGGAATGATCCCGGGGCCAGTGGGTGGTGGAAACTCGGGTAGCTGAATAGCGGGGCCTGACGGCGGTGGGAAGTCCGCTGGCGACTGCGCTAGGTCAGTTGGTGGCGGCCACGATGTCGGCTCGGTGGGAGCAGTCTTCCTAAAGCGGGCGCTAAGGCTAGCCAGGAAACCGGGTTTCTTTGGTTCGGGAGTGGGTTGGGGGAGGGGATCCGGGGATGTCGGGGTGGTCGGGGTGGTCGACTCCGCGGCTGGATCAGCCTCAGGCTGAGGCTCTTGGACCGGTTCTTGGACCGGTTCCTGGTCGTCGTCAACGGACGCCATCTCGGTGACTGGGGGTTCAACGGGCTTGAGTTCGATGAGCTCGGTCACGGTCTCAAGGACCGGTTCGCTGACGGTGTCTACCTCGGGTTCGTCTTCGATTATTAGTTCAAGATCAGGCGCTGTCTCGGTTTCGACAGTGGTGGGTGGTTCGACTTCGGTCTTGGCTTCGGGTTCGATCGCCACCTCGGGCTCACCGGCTGCCTCGGGCTCACCAGCCACCTCCGGCTCACCAGCCACCTCCGGCTCACCTTCAGCGGTTGGTTCGGTTTCTGGCTTCGCTTCGACTAGGGCCACGACGGTTGGTTCGGCTCCGGACTCTGCCTCGGCTTCGACCGCGACGACTGGTTCGGTCTCTGCTTCACCCTCGGTAACGGGTGCCGCTTCGCCCTCGGGTTCGGGCGCCCCTTCGCCCTCAGCTCCGGGTGCTGCTTCGCCCTCAGCTTCGCTGCCTGTCTCGCCTTCGGTAACCGGTTCTGGGTCACCCTCGGGTTTGGCCTCAATGATCGGTTCAGGTTCGGTCTCCACCACATTTTCGGTGGATAGCTCTGCTTCAACTGGTGCCTCAGTGGTTGGTTCGGCTTCCGCCTCCACCGCAGCTTCCGCCTCCACTTCGAGTACGCCTTCAACCTCGGCTTCTGGCTCCACCTCGGGCTCACCGGCTACCTCGGGCTCACCCGCCACCTCACCGACCGCCTCTTTCGGCTTCTTAGTGGTGAGCTGCTTGAACCAAGCCCCAATCGCGGTAAACCATCGCGGCGGTACATCCCTGAGCCAAGTAACCGCGGCCCTAAACCACCGCGGGGGAACCGTGGTGAACCAAATGCCAGCGGCCTTGAACCACCGTGGTGGCACGGTGGTGAACCAGGTTCCAATCGCCACCAAGACCCGCTTCGGCCCCGTCAACGGCGGACCAACCACCGGAACAACCGGAGCAACTGGGGCAACCGGGGTAACCGCGCCGATAACCGGCGGCACCGCTGGAATCGGCGAAACCACCGCCACCTCGCCGACCTCGTCCTCGTACTCATCCTCGAGATCGCCAGTCTCGATCCGACCGATCAGCCGATCCCACAGCGTACCCTCAAGGGTGCGGGGTTGGGTCAGACGGGCCTGCAGAACCAGGTTGATGATCACCCAGAAGAGCAACCCGAGGCTAGCGAAACCAACCGCGCCGGTAAGCCCAACCACGGCGGCCCGGCGACCGGTTCCCGGCCCGACAGTGGCATAGGCGACGGCGATCGTCCCGGCGACCATCGCCACATCGGCAGCGATCGCCATCAGCGCGCTCAGCACGATCGTCCGAATCGTCCGACGGCGCAGCATCATATCCCAAGCAGCGAACTTCTTGGTCGGTAGGTAAGCCGGGCGCCACAACACCAAACCAACGGCGACGACCATCGCGACTAAGAGCAAGGGCACCGACCACCATAGGTGGGTGGTGTAGAAGGACCCGGGGAAGGGTTCAAAGAAATTCCAGCCGAAGACCCCATCGAGAACCCAGGAGTCGACATGGCTGCGGTGGTCGAGTGAGGCGCGTCGGGCGGCCCAACTGATCAGGTAGGCCAAGACAAAGGTTAGTCCAGCCAGGGTGAACAACGCCGTCCAGGGTAGGCACTCCCGGATCCGGGGGCGCTGGAATCGGGGCGCGGAATCCAGGCTATACCCGAGTAACCACAGGTCGGTGGCGGTGGCCACGATCATCACCAAGCCACCAACAATGATTGGCGCGTAGAGCACCGCTTGGTAATGGATGGTCCCGGTGATTAGCAAACTGCCGAAGCCAATCCCGACCACCAAAGCGGTCAGACGAGTGATGGCAGTTAACTTGTTGATCCGTCGCAGCCGCTTGTCACGCGGCGAAGGGCGATCGCGCAGAATCCGATTGACTGAACTAGCGACAATGAGGAGGAATAAGACAATAATCCCAGCTACTACCCAATACCCCATCAGGGTTGAAGCTGTCATCGATTCCTCACAGTGTGCGCAGGCTAACCAGGATTGTCGCTACACTTGGCCATCTGACAGCCCACTACGGACGCTATCAGAGTTGTGCCCGCAATTCCGTCCCCCGGCGAAGTGCTCGTACCGACGATAGCCTATCGTATGAAACGCCTATTTGGCACGCCTCGCCAATCGGGTCATCACATTACTTCGGGGGCGTGGATTCCGAGTAGACCGAGCCCGGTTGCCAAGACGATCTGGGTCGCGCGACACAGTCCAAGGCGGGAATATCGCAGCGCCGGTTCACTCTTTAACACTGGGCATTGCTCGTAGAAACTCGACAGTTGGGTCGCCAGTTCGAAGAGATATCCACAGAGCTTGTGAGGCTGCAAGCTCGTACTAACTTCCACAACAATCCCCCCAAATCGGCTGAGGGTGAGGGCGAGGGCCTGTTCGGTAGGTTCGGACAAACTAGTCGGGCAAACCTCATCAATCGGGTCCGCCTCGGCGGCAGCGCGGCGCAGGATCTGGCAGATCCGGGCGTGGGCATATTGCAGGTAGGGTCCAGTGTCGCCGGTGGTGGCTGTCATCCGGGCGACATCAAAGACGTAGTCTTTCTGCAGTTGGTTCGACAGGTCGGCGTATTTGATCGCGGCGAGGGCGATCGCTGGGGTCGTCACCTCCTCAGCGGTATTGAGCAGGTCTTCGAGGTGTACGGCCGTACCCTCCCGGGTTTTGTAGGGCGTACCATCCTTACCGGTGACCATGCCAAAGCCGACGTGTTCGGCGACAACCCGATCGGGCAGATAGCCCGCCATCTGCGCGACCGCAAAGACCTTCAAGAAGTGATCATGCTGGCGGGCGTCGGTGACATAGATCAGCTGGTCCGCCCCCAGGGTTTCGACGCGATGCCTGATGGCGGCGACATCGGTGGTGTCGTAACCATAACCCCCAGCTGAGTTGCGGATGATCACCGGCGCTTCAAAGCCGGGCACAAAGACCACCAAGGCGCCATCGTCAATCGCGGCGATACCGCGGGCTTCCAGATCGGCGCAGGTCGGCGCTAGTAGCGGATTGTAGAGTGACTCACCAGCGATATCGGCGTCCGTCAGGAGCACCCCGAGCCGGGCGTAGGTCTGCGAGAAACCCTCCCGGGAGATCTCGATCAGGCGCTGCCAGATGGCTTTGGTCGCTTCATCGCCAGCTTGGAGGGCGACAACCCGGGCCCGGGCCCGGTCAGCGAAGGATGGTTCAGCGCCGAAGTGTTGGTTGGCGCGCAGGTAAAGTTCCTCCGCTCCCGCCAGATCGAGGGCGGCTAGATCGAGCCCTTCGTCGAGGATCTGCTCGATGAGCATCCCAAACTGGCGTCCCCAGTCACCAATGTGATTCTGGGGGATGACCTTGTCGCCACGGGCGGTCAGGACCCGGTTGAAGCAGTCACCGATGATGGTGGAGCGCAGGTGGCCGACATGCATCTGTTTGGCCACATTGGGGCTCGAATAATCGAGCACCACAGTTTTGGGGTTGGCGACTTGGGGGATCCCATGATAGGGGTCGTGGAGCAGATCGTTGACGGCCGCACACAGCACCTCCGTACGCAAACGCAGGTTGATGAACCCTGGCCCAGCGATCTCCAACGGTTCGCAAAGATCGTCTAGATCGAGCTGGTCGACAATCTCGGAGGCGACCTCGCGCGGTTTCCGTCCCTGATCCGCCGCTAAGCGTAAAGCGACGTTGGTTTGGTAGTGGCCGAACTGGGCTTTGGTCGCTGGGCGCAGTTCAGGGTCAACCCCAGTGAGGGCTTCGATACGCTGGGCGAGGATCTTTCCAAGAGATGGCATGGCCCCATTCTTGCATGCCAGGCAAGTGGTCGGCACACCCCCGATTTGTTCGCTTCTTTGACCCATCTACGCATTATCGACAAAAGATGAGAGAATATGGCCCATGGGGCTCACCGATTTTATTACACAGTCGCCTAGTGCGTATCACACCAGTGCGACAGTCGCTCGTACCTTGACGGAGTGCGGTTTTGCCGCCCAACTCGAATTGGACCCGTGGGATCCAAGTCCAGGCGGGCATTTTGTCCAGCGCGATGGCGCGATTATCGCTTACCGCCTGCCAGCAAAACGGGTAGCCGAACCGCGGTTTCGGATCATTGGCACACACACCGATTCCGCCGGTTTCAAGCTGAAACCGAATCCTCAGCATTACTCGGCGGGCTGGGCTCAAGCCGGTATGGAGGTGTACGGGTCTCCAGCGGTCCACTCTTGGGTGGATCGGGAGTTCGGCTTGGCCGGGCGGGTGGTCTCCAAGACGGGGGAGCAACGGCTCATCTCCACCGAAGCCTGGCTGCGGATCCCCGGGCTCGCCCCCCATCTCGACCCCGACTTGAGCCTTGATCGCCAGCGTCACCTGATGCCGATCTATGCGCTGGCGGATAGCCTGCCGCTCATGCAAGCGCTCGCCGAAGGCGCGGATCTGACACCTGAGGATATTGTCGGCCACGATCTCTTCGCCTACATCACTCAACCGCCGGAGTTGATCGGGCTGGACAAGACCTGGCTGGCTTCCGGGCGCTTGGATAATCTGGTGAGTGTCTATACCGGTATGCAGGCCCTGATGGAAGCCGATCCCGAGCTCGGCGCAATCCCGGTTCTGGCCTGCCTCGATCACGAAGAGGTTGGCTCCGGGTCGTTATCGGGGGCCGGTGGTCCCTTCCTCGAGCAGGTCTTGGCGCGGATCGAGCTTGGTCTAGGTTTGGCCCGGGATCAGGTCTATCGCCTGCGGGCGCGTTCGGCGGCGGTCTCGGTTGATGCCGGGCATGCCGTCCACCCCAACTTCGCAGACCGCCATGATCCCGATGCCCGACCGCTACTTGGTGGTGGCCCGATGGTCAAGGTCAACGCCGGGCAACGCTATGTTACCGATGGGGTGGGGGTAGCCCGCTGGCAGGGAATCTGCGACTCTCTAGAGGTTCCGGTTCAAACCTTCGTGTCGAATAACGCCGTTAGTTGCGGTTCGACGATCGGTCCGCTCTTGGCCGCCCGCCTCGGCATCGCCACCCTAGACGTCGGCATCCCTGTCCTCAGCATGCACTCCGCCCGCGAGCTCTGCGCCACCGCCGATGTTGACCACCTAGCCACCGCCCTAACCGGCTTCCTAGCCCAGTAAGGCGAAAGGCAAACAGCGGTTTTGAGCCAATACCGTGTGTGTTTAGGGTATTGTTTCCGGTTTGTCTGAAGATCGCCGGTTTCCAGGTGGTTTTCGGGTGATCTTCAGACAAACTCATCACTAGGCAGTCTGAATGGCACGAGTTTGGCTGGAGATGGGCTATAGGAGCGTACCCCAACCGGCTAGAACCGCACCGGCGATCAGCCAAGGGCCGAAGGCGAACTGGCGGGAGCGGGTGATCAGGGAGTAGGCGATAGCGAGCAGGCAGGCGGCGACCAGGCCCGTGAAGACCGCCGTCAAGGAGACCAGGCCTAGCCACCACCCACAGGTGGCCGCTAACTTCACATCGCCGAACCCCATGGCACCGCGGCTGATCAGGTGGATAACCAAGAAAGCGCCCCCGCAGCCGAGCGCGTAGCCGAGGGCGATGAGCAGGGTCATTGGGTCTCCCCAGGTAACGAGGATGCCCGCTACCAGCGCGATACCGGCGAGTCCGAGTTGCCCCACATCGGGAAGTCGCTGGACATCGAGATCGACGGCCGCCAGCCAAACCCCCACCACAATAAAACCAAGCCAACCGCCAAAGTGGGCGATCGATGGGAGATCGTCAAGGCTGCCAACCATCAGATAAGCCGTCACCGCCCAACTAAGGCCTAGGACCAGCGGTATCCACCACCGCACCCCCGGCGCCGCCAAAGCAGTCTCATCAATCTCATCAATCTCATCTTTCTCCGGCCCCAGCCGATACCCCAGCCGATTCAACCACCGCCGCATCCCCTCGCCGATCATCACCCCGACGATCAAAGCGACGATCCCCCCAACAAACTGCATACTGCCTCCCCATTTCGGTCTAGGCCCAATTCTGCCAACTTAGGCAGATCGATGGGCAGTTATCCACAGGAATTTTTGGCGAGTTTGGCAACCCGCCCCCCAGCCGCGTAGACTATTTGATGCTTCAAGCACCCATAGCTTAATGGATAGAGCATCTGACTACGGATCAGAAGGTTGGGAGTTCAAGTCTCTCTGGGTGCGCTTTGTATGTTCAGATGGCGTCGGCTCGCGATAGACGCGATTTATGAGTATTTCAGTGAGCAAGTATGAAAAGAAAAACCCGGCCCCAGAGGGACCGGGCGGTGTACATTAATTATGCCAGAAAGACTAGCGCGGTGCTAATAGTCGGCGATACGCGTAAGCCGCCAGCAGCAGTAAGGCAGAAAGAACAAGGTTAAGGCAATCTACCAAGGACCGGGTTTGACAATTTTCGCGCGAATCTGAGTGGGGAGTTGGTTCCGTTCGAGATCAGTGGGAGTGAGTTGGTGCCACCAATGCTCGCCAACGCCGTCCGATCTATCTCCTTCAAGTTTCCCAGCAACATATGACGGGGTTGG
>JAIRKB010000290.1 GCA_031260385.1 Propionibacteriaceae bacterium
CTACGGCTCGGTCGGCATGGATCCGATCGAACGGACTCGCGACCTGCCCGGCGACCTGCAGCCCGGTTTCCTTGGTCCGGGCGACTCGGTCACCGGTAATGTCACCTTTGATGTCGAACGCCAGCCGCTAATGCTCATTCTTGGTAGTTACGACCCGAGCTACAACCCGAATCTGCCGGCCTGGGTCGACCAGTTGTCCGCCCTACCAGTTGAGGGTTGATAGCCCTTGTCTGAACATGGACAATACACTCCTACACCCTAACTTACGGTAGCGTTACTTACGAGCCCGTAAGTTACGGCCGAGTGTGTTAGCAAAGGAACACCGGTGAACCCAACTGCTTTCTACCAACCTGGGGTACCAACCGAAATCGACCCACCGACTGATTCGCTGGTGCAGATCATTGAACAGGCGGCCGCCCGTGGCGGGAAGCTGGTCGCGACAGACTTTTTTGGCCGGACCACCACCTTCGCTGAGTTGCGTGATCAGATTCTGCGCGTCGCTGAGGGTTTGCGTCGCCTCGGGGTTCGCCGTGGTGATCGGGTCGCCATCATTCTGCCGAACTGCCCCCAGCATATCGTCGCCTTCTTTGCGATTCTGCGCTTAGGCGCTTATGTCGTCGAGCACAATCCGCTCTACACCCCCCGCGAGTTGCGCCACATGTTCGAGGACCATTCCGCCCGGGTGGTGATCGCCTGGGATGCCGCGGTCAAGAACCTGCGCGCCCTGCCGGCCGATATTGAGTTTGACCATGTGATTTCGGTGAATCTTCTAAAGGAGTTCCCCCTTGTCAAACGCCTAGCCCTCAAGTTGCCGGTGCCAAGTCTGCGGGCGATGCGCAAGAAGCTGACCGAGAAGGTCAAGAACACCATCACCTGGGAGACCTTGCTCACCTCGCGCCCGCTCAAGCGCAGCTACCCCCGCCCGGGAGTCACCGACATCGCCGCCATCCAATACACCTCCGGCACCACGGGGCTGCCGAAGGGGGCGATCCTCACTCACAGCAATCTCTACACCAATGCCCGCCAAGCCGAAGCCTGGATGCCGGATATTCGCGACGACGAGGAGGTTTTCTACGCCGTCTTGCCTTTCTTCCACGGCTACGGGCTGACCTACATGCTCTACTCCCTGGTCAAGCGTGCCCGCCTGCACCTGTTCCCGACCTTCGATGTCAACATGGTCCTCGACGTCGCCAAGAAGAACCCGCCAACCGTGCTCTGCGCCGTCCCGCCAATCTTTGAAGCCTTGACTTTGGGGGCGAAGCGCCGCCGGATCTCGCTGAAGACCGCCCGCTGGTCAATGTCGGGAGCGATGAGTCTCTCCCTGGATGTCACCCAGGCCTGGGAGAACCTGACCGGTGGCAAGTTGATTGAGGGGTACGGGATGACCGAGGCCTCACCGGTGGCGCTCGGCAATCCGTTCCATGAGGCCCGCCGCATTGGTACGATCGGGCTGCCTTTCCCTTCGACCCAGGTCAAGGTCGTCGACGCTGATGACTGGACCAAAGAGGTCCCCACCGGCGAGCGCGGTGAGCTGCTCATCCGCGGCCCCCAGGTCTTCCAGGGCTATTGGAATAATCCGACCGAAACCGAGCGTACCCTCCTCCCCGGTGGCTGGCTGGCTTCCGGCGATATCGTCACCCAGGATGCCGAAGGTTTTGTCACCGTCGTTGATCGCAAGAAAGAGCTCATCATCACCTCGGGGTTTAATATCTCCCCGACCGAAGTGGAGTTAGTCCTGAAATCACACCCAGCGATCCAAGATGCCGCCGTGGTGGGGCTACCCCACCCACACTCTGGCGAAATGGTCGCCGCTGGGGTAGTCGCCGCTGAAGGCCACACGATTGATCAAGACGAAATCCGCGCTTTCTGCAAGACTCGACTGGCGGGATACAAAGTGCCCCGGCGGATCATCGCCCTAGACTCTTTCCCGAAATCCCTGCTCGGCAAGGTGCTTCGCGCTGAGGTGAAGGCGATCCTCGTCCATTCCGTGGGCACTAAACCCTTGGGCACTAAACCCTGATCTTGACCGGGTGTTTGGTTGTGGCGCCGACGACGAGGTTGACTCGACTCGCGGCGTCCCAGGGAACTTGGAAGATGAAATAACCCGAAGCCATCTCCCCGGCTGGCACTGGGGTATGCAACCCATAGTCAATATAACCCTGGTTGATGAGCAACCCGTTGAAGTAAGCCATGGCTTCGGGATCGATACCATAGCGTTGACCAGACAAGCTTTCGAGTAGAACGTCATCTACGGGCCAATGAAAGGCCTCGTTTTGACCGCGATAGGTCGCGGTGGCGGGGACGAGGACATAGTAGTTTCCCCACTCGGGAACCAGCGCCCCGATCTCCGAGGTGGCTTGGGCCGAGCCGGTCGCCACATAGTCAACCTCCTCACCAACGCCATATTCCACGGTCACCGTGTCGTCAACGGCGGGCCCGAAAAAGATGCCCAGAAGCTGGGAGTATCCGTAGATAATCACCCCGATGACCACAACTATCACTAGACCGGAGGTCAGGATTCCCACCTTAAAACCCCAAGTGGCGGGTTTCTTGGGTTTCTTGGGTTTCTTGGCCCGTACGGTCTTGGCGGTCTTACCTAGGTGGGGAGGGGGTTCAATCGCGGCGGGAGTCTCCTCGGCGCCAAGCGGTCGCGGTTGGGCATTGGTCGCCCAGACTTGCACCACTGTGGCTGTGGGATCATCAGGAGCGGCCGGTTGCGACATGATACAAGACTATCCTAAGAAGTCAGCGACCTCGGTGCGTGGGATCGGGTCGGCCAACTGCGGGGGGAAAACGCGTCGGCCGACCCTTGTGATCCCGCAGACCCAATCCGGAGGGGGGTAACCGGGGGTCCTTCGCGTGTTTTTAGTCGACACTCAGTCCACTCAAACAGGCCCCTCCAACGGTGGATCTCCCGTTGGAGTCGCTATCGCAAGATTATCATTACTCAAACGATTACGTCAAACGTTAGCGCGAGTAAGAGTGCGTTATTTGGGGTTGTTTACCGGGCAATGTAATATGTCAGTTGACCACTTAAAAACCCAGGGAGAACCGTGCCAATCAATGGCAATCAACGCCCCACTCAGCGCCAGATCGCCGCTCAAGTTGGGGTCAGCGTCGCCACCGTTTCGCGGATCCTCAACGCCCAAGAAACTAAGCCGGAACGCTGGGCCTCCCCCAAGACCGTCGCCGCCATTCAAGCCGCCGCCGCTGAACTCGGCTACCGGCGTAATGCCCTGGCAGTCGGCTTGCGCACCCAGAGGTCGCATACCATTGGCGTGCTTTTGGCTGGCCTCGGCGACGATCCCACAGCCAGAATCGTCGCCGGGATTGACGAGGTCGCCCGGGAACACAACCTCACCACCTTGGTGACGACCACCGATGATAACCCCACCTTGCGCACCGAGCGGACCTTCTCGATGTTGGATCGGTCGGTTGATGGCCTGATCTTCGCCGATGCCCACCTCGAAGAGTCTTTCCTCGACCAGCTCCAAGCCCTCAATATCCCTTTCACCCTCGTCCAACGGCGTCATCGCCACCATGTCGGGGTTACCGCCGACGACCTGATGGCGGGTACCCTGGCAGCGGACCACCTGATCAACTCTGGCCGCCAGCAGTTGGCCGTCATCACCGCTCCCCGCTATATGTCGACGGGCTACGAACGTACGAAAGCTTACGTCGAACGGGTCGCCCAAGCTGGACTAGCCGAACCAAGAGTGCTCGAAACCGGGGTCGATGTTGAGGCCGGTCGCCAAGCTGCCTTGATATTGCTCGACGGCCAAGGCTGGACCCCTAATGGCGTCTTCGCCACTGACGATTCCGCCGCGCTGGGAGCGATCGGGGTGTTCCGCCAGCGCGGCTGGAGGGTGCCTGAGGATATCGCGGTGATCGGTTGTCACGATACGCCCACCGCTGCGGCCACCGGGTTGTCAAGTCTGAGCACCGACCTCAAGGCGATGGGTCGCCGAGCCATGGAACTACTCTTAGACCGCTTCGCTGGGCTTGAGATCGAATCCGAACGCCTACCGGTGAGCCTTAGGGTGCGTCATTCCACCGACCCCAACCAACCAATCGGCACCACACGCGCCGAATAGGAGCGCGCTAGAGATAGAGCCCGGCGTGTTCTTCGAGCCGTGTCGTCGCTAGGGCGTGGAGGTCACGCTCCCGCAATAAGACAAAGACCTCGGCGCGTAACTCCACTTCAGCGACATCCTCAGGGTCAAATAACACCCGATCGCCGACCTTGACCGAACGGACATTCGGCCCCACCGCCATCACCTGAGCCCAAGCGAGACGACGCCCCATCTTGACAGTCGCCGGGATCAGAATCCCGCCCCCCGATTTCCGTTCCCCTTCGGACTCCCCAGAAACCAGGATCCGATCGTGAAGCATGTGGATCGGTAGTGGCTCATCAACCCTGGCGCGAGTCATTTCTTGGCCGCCAGGGCTACGACAACCGCGATTGCGACGACCGTAGAGCCAATCGCAATCGCTTGAGTCCGCGGGCCCTCCGCGCCTAAGTAACAGCCCTTGAGCCAACCCAGTTTGGCGCGAAGCTGACGTTTGCTGTCGGCAAGCAGATCATCGGCTTCGGCTTTCAAGCCGACGACCGTACGGCGGGTGACGACGCGCGGATGCACCTGGGTCACCAGCGACGCCAGATTGTCCGCCAGACGCTGGCGGGCTTGGGCGATGCCAAGCTCGATTTCCTCTGGGGTGCGATGCTGCGCCACCGATGCCTCCTTAGATAGTCAACACCCCCAAGCTTAGCGCGCCTCAATGACATGAGCACGGCTTGTCCCTTCGTTGATTTCACATATCTAGAGCTAACATGCCAATATGACCGAACTATGTTCAGGCGAAACCGCCCCCCGTTTTACCCTGACCGACCCTTCCGGCCACCAGGTCAGTCTCGAAGACTTCGCCGGAAGTAAGGTGATCCTCTACGCTTATCCCGCCGCCTTGACCCCCGGATGTACGGTGGAAGCGATCGACTTCTCGGCGGCCCTGCCCGAATTCGCCGCCGCTGGCTACACCGTACTCGGCATTTCACCGGACGAACCGGAAACCCTTGCCCTTTTCGTTGAACGCCACAATCTGACCGTCACCCTGCTGGCCGACCCCGGCCGCCACACCCTCATCGCCTACGGCGCTTGGGGGGAACGCGAACTGTGGGGCAAGGTCATCACCGGCGTCATCCGCTCCACCTTTGTCATTGAGGTGAACGCTGATGGTGAAGGTGTCATCGTCGAAGCCGAATATCGCGTCCGTCCCACCGGCCATGTCGCCCGCCTCCGCCAAGCCCTCGGGGTCTAGTAGGCTAAACTTGGAGTAGCCACTAACTGGGGAGAAGCTATGACAGGTGCCTTAATCGGCGAACGCTACCTGCTTGGCGACCTCCTCGGCAAAGGCGGCATGGCTGATGTCAACCAGGCCCACGATATTAGGCTTAAGCGCCAGGTGGCGGTCAAGCGGATCAATGCGGAACGGGCCGGTGATGCCAACTCCCGGGAACGCTTCCGCCTGGAAGCGGAGGCGGCGGCGCGTCTCAATCATCCCAATATCGTCGCCGTTTATGATGCCGGGGAATACCAAGACCAAGACTCCCAGAAGATGGTCCCCTATATCGTCATGGAACTGGTCAAGGGTAAGACGATTCGCCAGATGATCGAATCTGGGACAAAGTTCACCCCAACGAAAGTCCTGGAGATCACGGCGACAATCCTGGAGGCATTGGATTACTCCCATGAACAAGGCATTGTTCACCGCGATATCAAACCCTCCAATGTCATGATCACTCATACCGGCCAGGTTAAGGTGATGGACTTTGGCATCGCCCGCATCGACCCCGATCAAGCGATCACCCAAGAGGCGACGGTGCTGGGCACGCCGCAGTATTTCTCCCCCGAACAGATCACCGGGCAGGTGGTTGATCGGCGCAGTGATATCTACTCCACCGGCTGTATGCTCTACGAACTGCTGACCGGTCAGCTGCCTTTTGATGGTGGCACCGCCACTGACATCGCCATCCAACATGTCCGTGGCATCGCCGTGCCACCCTCCGAGATCAATCCGGCGCTGTCCCCAGCCTACGACGCCTTGTGCGCCAAAGCGATGGCGAAGAGCCTGACTGAGCGCTACCAAACTGCGGGGGCGATGCGCGACGACATCACCCGGCTCCTCGGTGGAGCCGTGCCCCCGTCGCCGACGTCAGCCGAGCAGCCAACGGTGGCACTCACCCAAGCAGATGTCACCCTCCCGCCGTCGGCGGCTCATCGTACGACCGTGCTGCCGACCCAAACCAAGGTCGCGCCTCCAGTTGCCAGCCAAGGGGCGATTCCGCTGCGACGCCTGAGTCCCGCTCCGGCTAAAACCCTGGCACCGGCCCCCAAAGAGCGCCTCTCCCGCTCCAAGTGGGCTTTCCCCACCTCAGCCACCCCAAATGATCGTACGCGGCAGATAGCGGCGCCCTCGCTAACCCGTA
>JAIRKB010000111.1 GCA_031260385.1 Propionibacteriaceae bacterium
TCAGCGATGATTGTTACAACGACCCTATATATCGCAGATGTGCTTGTCAACCACTTTTTTGAACAATAATGAACGGAATCCTTCAATGCTCTTCAAAAAGAGTACCACTAGGCGTTATATAGAATGTTATTCGTTGGAATGGAACTCACCCTGTATAAAAAGGGCTGGGGCCTGAGTAGATCCACTCAGGCCCCAGCCTTGTTAGTTAGTTAGGTGATGTTAGCTTGCGGAGGACCGACGGCGAGCTAGACCGAGGCTGATGGCCAGGACTAGACCACTACCGAGAGCCAGACCAGCGATCGGCAGCCAGGGGCTTCCAGTGGTGGCAGTCACCAGTGAACCGTGCAGTTGGGTAGTTCCGCGGCGAGATCGTCGACTTGAGGGGTTGTCAGGACGTTACTGGTTAACCACAACTCTTTTAGTTCTGTCAGATCGATTAGACCCCCAAGGTCATCAATTTCGTTCCAGGACAGATTCAACTCCCGCAGATTGGTCAGCTTTGTTAGCGGGCTAGGGTTAATAATCTTATTGGAGGCCAGGTTTAGCTCCTTGAGGTTCACTAGGCCTTTTAGTGGTGTCAGGTCCGCGATCTGGTTGATGTTGACCGCCAGGATTTCCAACTTGGTTAGCTCGGCGAGGGGACTAAGGTCGCTAATCTGGTTATAACCCAAGTCAAGCTCGGTGAGGCTTGTCAGGAGTTTCAAGGGCTCAATCTCGGAGTCGGTCAGACCCAGACCATAGAGGTTGAGCTTAGTGATAGTCGTCGCATAGGTTTGGTCCCCAAGGGTTATCTCAGCAGCATCCGGGGAGGCCTGGAAGAGTATCGCCCAGGTCGAAATACCACCGGCTACCAGTAGGATCGCGAGGCCGATCACCAATAAAAGGCGGCCTTTGGGTTTGGTTATGCTTTCTGGCTCCTGGAGCGCCACTACCTCGACCGGTCGCAAGGCCTCAACCGGTCGCAAGGGCTGGGCAATCGCCAGCTCGGAGACACTGAGCGGTGCCGGCTCGATCTGGTCTGAGGGTGGCTGCCCCTGGCCAGACTCTCCCAAGGCGACTTCCTCGACTGGTTCTTCATTAGGCACGTCTAGCGTGGGCATCCTGACGGTAGACGCCCCCTGACCCTCCAACACCAAGTCAATATCGGCGATCATCTCCGCGGCTGACTGATAGCGCTCCTGACGGTCCTTCGCCAACGCCTTCGCACAGATCCGACTCGCGCCCTCGGATACCTCGGACTCGACTAGCGAGGCCATCGACGGCGCGACATGAATATGCTGGTATAGCAGTGAAACCGCCGACTCCGCCCCAAAGGGTGGTCGACCGGTTAAGAGCTCAAACAGCAGACAACCGGTTGAGTATATATCCGAGCGGTGATCCGCTTTCTGGCCCATAGCCTGTTCGGGCGAAATATACTGCGGCGTTCCAATCACCACCGAGGTTGAGGTCAACCGCCCGGAGATATCTCCTGCCCGGGCAATCCCAAAGTCCATCACTTTGACCCAGCCCGAGGTGTCAACCATCACATTCATCGGTTGGATATCCCGATGGATGATCCCTTGGCTGTGAGCGTGACCTAAAGCCTCAAGCACCTTACGAACGATCGCTAGGGCCTCGCGCTCCGCCAACCGACCCTGGGCTTTCAGTAACTCGCGTAGGGTTTTCCCCTCCACCAACTCCATAACGAGATAAGGCACGGTGGCCCCATTAGCCTCCACAAACTCGCCGGTGTCATAGAGCGACACAATATTTGGATGATTAAGCCCCGCCACTGACTCCGCTTCCCGGCGGAACCGCTCCCGAAACTCCGGGTTATCGGCCAGCGCAAAACCTAGCCGTTTAAGCGCGACATCGCGTTTTAGCTTGGTGTCGTGCGCGCGCCAAACATTGCCCATACCGCCACTGCCCAGAAGTGACGCCAAAACATACCGCTCAGGCGCAGACTCAGTCACCGTAACCCCAAATCTGAGCCAAGCAAATAACCTGGCTCCTTCACAACAAGGCTAATTCTAGCCCGCTACCCAACCTGATCGGGAAACCATCGACAAGCGTGAAATCCGTCGATTCGACCGTCGTGGATCTCGACCCCTTCGGCCCTCAGAGCCTCGGACTGCCAGTTGGAGCCGCCTTCGAGCCCAGCCAGCGAGCCGTTAGCGCGAACCACCCGATGCCAGGGTAGATCACCACCCCCCTGCGAGGCGATCAGGCCAACCTGACGCGCCGCTCCCGGATAACCGGCAGCCGCGGCGACATCACCATAGCTCATCACCCGCCCCGGCGGGATATCCCCGACCACGCCCAAGACCATCGTCGCTAGTTCGTTGCCCATACCACCCTATCCGTACGTATCGCGCGGGCCGCGACCGGGGACGGACCGGGGGCCCTTCTTCCAGGAGGGAGCCTGCGGGCCGAGGATCTGCAAGCGTGTGACCGTACGCTCGCCGAGGATCTCATTTAGCCGGGCGATGATTTGGGGGGCCATCGCTCGCAAACTGGTTGCCCAGGTGGTCGAATCGGCCCGAATCACCAAGACCCCGGCCTCCCATTTTTCCGGCTTGGTATGAGCGGCGTTGACCGCCCCAACGAATTCCGCCCACCGCGGCAGCAGGGCAGCGACCGAAACTTGCTTCTTCCAACCACGCCGCGTCAGGATGGCATTCAACACCACCCCAGCCGGCTGGGGATCACGAGTGCCAGGACTAGGGCCCGACCAGGCGATCTCATCAATCTCGGTGGTTCGGCGCCGACGACGTTTGATCGGCTCCACACCGCGGGCGGCCGCCGCGATGCGTTCAGCGACCTCCGTACCAGTCGGGTCGTGCCCGGAAAACTCCTGACTCATCGCTCACCTTGGATCGGACCGGTCACCTTGCCTGGTGACACCGAAAAGATCATGGCCTCAAGATTAGCTGGTAAATCGCCTTTGACGGCCACCGTGACCAGGGTCTGTTCGACCGAGTCCATCGCCGTAACGACCCGGTGGCGGCGCTGGTCATCGAGTTCGGCAAAAACATCGTCCAAGATCAGGATCGGCTGGATCCCATCGTCTTGAAGTAGTCCCAAACTCGCCAAACGTAAGGCCAAGGCATAAGACCACCCTTCGCCATGGCTGGCATAACCTTTGACCGGCCAACCACCCAAGGCACAAGCGATGTCATCGCGATGGGGTCCCACTAGGCACACTCCGCGCGTGATCTCATCGGCGCGACGGCGAACTAACGACTGCGCCAATTGCTCACGGACATCACTGACATCGAGCCCTAGTTCCGGTTCGATGGAACTAGACTGATAGGAAATCGCCGCAGCCGAAACCACTGGCGCAATCTGGTCATAGTGGGTGGCGACGAGGGGAGTTAGATCGAGTACGGTGCGCAGGCGAGCGGCAATGATTTCCGCCCCCAAAGACTGGATTGCCTCATCCCAGACGTCCAGGGTCTCTTCAGCGCCCGTCCCAGCGCGGCGCACTGATCGCCCCGAGAGGGCCTTGAGCAGCGTGGTTTTCTGCTTCAGCGCTCGCTCATATTCGGCTTTCACTCCGGATAGGCGGGGCCAACGAGAAATGACCAGTTCATCGATGAAGCGGCGCCGCTCCGCTGGGTCGCCACGAACAATCGCCAGATCCTCCGGGGCGAAACAGATCACCCGCACCGCTCCCACGATCGCTCGCGGTCGTACGGGTGCTCGGTTGAGTTGTGCCTTATTGGCTTGACCACCCCGGATTTCGATGGCCACCGCCAAGCTGCGATCATCGTCGAGGCCCGCTTGCACCCGGGCCGAGACCAAGGCCTGGTCTTGGCCAAAGCGGATCAACGGCCCATCAGCGCTCACCCGATGAGACCCCAGGGTGGCGAGATAGTGGACGGCCTCCACCAGATTAGTTTTTCCGTGACCATTGGCTCCAACAAAGACTGTCTTCCCTGGCGACAAGCTGAGATCCACCGACTCGTACGACCGAAAGTCGGCCAGGCGCAGGTTTGACAGGAACACGACTCTAGTTAGACAAGCGCATCAACATGATGACGTGGCGATAATCATCGGCTGGTTCGCCGTCTAGGTTCGCCAATGCCGTAATCAAGCAGGGTTTCCCAGAGCCAGTGAAAGCGATGTGGACATAGGCGGTGTCAAGAACCGACAGAGCGTCAACGAGATAGTGGGGGTTGAACCCGGCTTCGGTCAAGGGGGGTTCACCAGCTCCACAATCGATAATGGCGTCAACAACCTCGGAGGCCTGAGCTTGATCGCCACGCGCCGCTTCCAAGATCACCGAATCGGAACCGATCTTCATCCGCAAGCTGGTGTTCTTCTCTGCTACCAGCGCGACCCGTCGAACGGCCGCAATTAGGTCTTGGGTGTTGGCCCTTACGGTTAAGTCGTGGGGGATGGACATTAAGTGACGTAGTTTCGGAAACTCGCCATCCAGCAAACGGGTGGTGATCTCCCGAACCCCGTTCGTCCCTTCCGACTCAAAACCGATCAGTCCTTCGCCTTGGCCAACCCCGGCCAGGGATAGAGTAATCCGCCCGGAGTTAACCATCGCTTTG
>JAIRKB010000039.1 GCA_031260385.1 Propionibacteriaceae bacterium
GATCACGCGGGCCTGGACGGTGGCATCGAGGGCGGTGGTGGGCTCATCACAGATCACGAGGGCTGGGGCGTTGATCAAGGCCATGGCGATAATAACGCGTTGGCGTTGGCCGCCCGAGAGTTCATGAGGATAAGCCTCGGCGATTCGGGAGGCGTGATCGAGACCCATGCGATCAAAGACCTGTTCGACTCGCTCGCGCGTCGCCTGACCGGTTTGATTGCGATGAAGGGTGATCAGTTCGGCAGCCTGGCGCCCGACCTTCATCGTCGGGTCAAGGGCCGTCATCGGCTCCTGAAAGATCATCGTCAGGGCCCGTCCGCGGATTGCCGACATTGCCTTGTCGGTGCAGCAGGTCAGCTCTTGACCCTGGAAGCGGACCGAGCCAGTGAGGTGGGCATTGTCGGGTAGCAGGCCCATGATCGCCGAGGCGAGGACGGTCTTGCCCGAGCCCGAGGCCCCGACCAGACCCAAGCGTTGTCCAGGGGCGATTACCAAATCGATGCCATCGAGGACTCGATTGCGGTGACGACCGAAGTCAACCTGGAGGTTGGAGATCTCAAGCAAGCTCATCGTACCTCCCTCAAACGGGGATCCAGATAGTCGCGGACGCCATCGCCAATCAGGTTAAAGCCGAGCACGGCGAGGGCGATCGCCACCCCGGGGATAACGGCTTGAGCCGGCGCGGCATAAAGGTTGGCGTCGCGCAGCATCCGGCCCCAGGTCGGGGTGGTTGGGGGTGCTGATAGGCCGAGGTATGACAAGCCGGCTTCGGCGAGGATCGCCATCGAGAAGGAGGCGGCCGCCTGAACGCCTAGGAGCGGGGCGATATTAGGTAGGACATGGCGCAGCGCGATCAGCCATTTCGGCGTGCCGCTGACGCAAGCCGCCAAGATGTAATCCTGACTCATCACCGTCAGGGTGGCGGCGCGAGCCATCCGCTGAAAGACCGGGATCGTGGCGATGCCGATAGCGATGGTGGCCGTCGTCACCGAGGCCCCGCGGGCAGCCGCCAGCAGGATGGCAAGGAGTAGGGCCGGTAGGGCGTAGAGAATATCGGAGGCTCGGGCGACGATCTCCCCGGTGATGCGGTGGCCCATGCCGACGAAGATCCCAAAAGGCACCCCGATCAGGGCGGCTAAGGCGACCGCGATGATCCCGACAAAGATCGTAGTCTGGGCGCCAACCATTAACCGTGAGGCGGTATCCATCCCAAGATGGTCGGTGCCCAGGAGGTGGGGCCAGCCCAAGGGCGCATAGCGCTGCTCGCCGATCTGCGCCGGGTCGAAAGGCGTCCAGACCAGCGAGACTAAGCCCGCCAGAATCACCAGACCAGCGCAAATGAGCCCGACTGCGACCGTAAACCGTTTCATCGGGGAACCGCCTTCCGCAGGCGGGGATCGATCGCCAGGTAGGCCAGATCAACGAGGAAGTTAACCGTCAAGACGGCGAAGACTAGGAGCATGGAGACGCCCTGGACGATCATCAGATCTTGGGCTTTCACGGCTTGGATGAGCAGCGAACCGAGGCCACGCAAGACGAAAACCTGCTCAACGAGGATCGCCCCGACCAGCAGAGCGGCTAGTTGTAGGCCGAGGACGGTCACTAGGGAGGTTGACATATTGCGCAGCCCGTGACGCCAAAGCCCCCGCCAACGTCGCCAGCCCACCGCCCGGGCGGTTCGGTAGTAATCCTCGGTGAGCACGTCAATAAACCCGGCGCGGACATAGCGGGCCAAGAAGCAGCCCTGAACGATCACGATGGTGGTGACCGGCAAGATGAGCCGACGCGCCCACTCCCCCACGGATTCGCCGATCGGCACATAGCCGTTGGCCGGTAGCCAACCGAGTTTGACCGCGAAGATGATCGTTAAGACCGTCCCAACGACGAAGACCGGAATCGCTAGCCCGATGTGACTGAGGGCGTTGACTAGAACACCAGAAAGTCGACGGCGCAACATCGCCGCAACGAGGCCGAGCGGGAGGGCCACCAGCGCCGACAAGGGCATCGACAGCCCCACTAGCCAGCCGGTCACGGCGAGGCGGGGGCCGATCTGGCTCCATACCGTCTCGCCAGTGAGATAGGAGGTGCCAAGGTCGCCGTGGAAGAGGCCTAGTAACCACTCGAAGTAACGGACGATTAGCGGGCGATCGAGCCCCCAGCGCTCCCGTAAGGCTTCGACGGCTTCCGGGCTAGCGCCCATGCCGAGGGTGGTTAGAGCGACATCGCCAGGCAACGCCTGAATGATGAAAAAGATCACCACAGAGGCGGCGAGGACCGTACCGAAGAAGACGATCAGTCGACGAGCCAGGGCGCTGCGCATGCCTACAGGCTAGCCCTTCGCCGAGATCGTCGTCACATCGAAGCTCAGGGTGGTCGCGTTCTGACCGATCCCGCTTAGCCCTGCCCGGGCGACGATCAGGTTCGGGAAGACGAAGAGCCAGTCGGCGGCGGCATCGTCGGCGAGCAAGGCGGCGGCCTGGATCATCGTTGGTACGAACTGGTCGGCTGGCCCAGCGTCCGCCTGCTGGATCAGAGACTGGAAGGCGGGGTTGTCGTAGTGCCAGTAGTAATTCGGGTTGGCGAAGTTGACGATATCGCGCGGTTCGACGTGAGCAACGATCGTCATGTCGTAATCGCCGTCAATGAAGACCTCCGGCAGCCAACGCGAGCCAAAATCGAGTTCTTCGACGGTGGCGGTGATGCCGACTTCGGCTAGCTGGGAGGCGATGTAGGTCGCGGCGGGAGGGGCGTACGGGGCGTCGGCTGGCACCCGCAGCGCTAGCTTGAGATTTGTGACCCCAGCTTGGGCTAGTAGTTCTCTGGCCTTGTCAGGGTCGTAGGGATAGCGCATCGAGAGGTCTTCGTAATAGGCATCGGTGGGCACAACCATCGAGCCAATTAGTTCGCCTTGACCACCCCAGACGTTGTCGACGAGGCCTTGGCGGTCGATGGCGTGGCAGATCGCTTGACGGACGAGAAGATCCTGTAAGGCGGGGCGATTGTGGTTGAAGCCCAAGACGACTTCGCCATTGGTGGTGCCGCGGAGGACGGTGTATTTAGCGGTGTCGTTGAATTGGGGTAGGGAGTCTGGTGAGGTTAGCTCCCCGACGATATCGAGGTCCCCGGAGAGCATGGCGGCGACCATGGCGTTGGGGTCAGGGATGTACCGGAAGGTGACGGTTTCGAACTGACCCGGTGTCGCCCAGTAATTTGGGTTCTTCTCGAGGATAATTTGGTCGCCCTTCACCCAGTCTTTGAGCTTGTACGGCCCGGAGCCAGCCGGCTTGGTGGCGAGATCGGTGAGGGCTGGGTCAAAGATGATCCCGGGGGTTGAGGTCATCGAGTAGAGCCAGAAGTTGCTCGGTTGACTGAGGATCACCTGGACGGTCTGGGCGTCAACCACGACGACATCGGCGATGACGGCCATCTGGGAGCGCCAGGTCTGGCTAGGAGCTTCCCGCATCTGGTTAATGCTCGCGGCCACGGCGTCGCCATCAACTGGCGTACCAGAAGCGAATAGGGCGGCGGGATCAAGTTCGAAGGTATAGACCAGTCCATCCTCGGATACTTGGTAGGCGCTGGCCAACAGCGGGCGGATCTGGCCGTCAGAGTCAATCTTTAGCAGAGTCTCATAAACGTTATACAACAAAACCTGTGGAATCGAAGCGGCGTCCGAGGTCGTCAGGTCTAGGGTCGGCGGTTCGAGGGTGACCCCAATCGTCAAAGACTTAGAACTCTCAGGCGGATCCACCGTCGTGGTGCACCCAGCAAATAGGACGCTCACAGCGGCAAACACCACCGCAGCTAGACCCAAACGCGATACGGACATAACCCAGCCTTTCGTAAAGCAACCCGAACATTCTACCCCGGGGTGACGTTAACTGATTTACAATCTCTCCCCTGCCCACGATTGCTGAAGATTTTGAACCCAACCAAGACCTGAGCTACACTAAACAGGCCACCGCGGGGTGGAGCAGTTCGGTAGCTCGCTGGGCTCATAACCCAGAGGTCCAAGGTTCAAATCCTTGCCCCGCTACAATGAGGAGAAGGAGGATCGCCAAGTTTACTTGGCGGTTCCTCCGCCGACGAAATTGTTGAAGCGCGAAGCGTGAGTACAATGCCCTAGTGAGGGCGGGAATCTATCCCTACCTTACTAGGGCATTTGACTATTTCTAAGCTCACGGACTCATTCGGAGGGAGAGCGATGTACATCGACTCAAGGCAGGCGGAGGAGAAGGCCGTCCTGGATCTGGCGTATGCGATGTGTGTGGCGGCGCGGACGGCGCCGAAGACGCGGGGGCGCGATCATCTGGAGACGGCGATCTTGACTGGGGAGGATAAGGATCGGGTCGTGGCAGAGATGCGTCGGCTCGGGGAAGTCTTTGGGGAAAGTGCGCAGTCATTTATTAGGGATGCCGTTAATGTGGAGGCTTGCCCGGTGGTGGTCTTGATTGGGGCGAAGTATCTGACGCGCGGGCTTGAGGATCGTTGTGGGCTATGCCGGTTCGAAAACTGTGCCGCCTGTGCCAAAGCGGGAGCGGCCTGTGTCTATACCAGTATGGACTTGGGGATCGCGCTCGGGTCCGCCGTGGCATTGGCCGCCGATCAACGGGTCGATAACCGCATCATGTTTAGTATCGGCCAAGCGGCGGCTAGCTTGGGGTTGCTTGGTGACTTCAAGATGATCATGGGCATTCCGCTGTCGGCAACCGGCAAATCGCCTTTCTTTGATCGGGGATGATCGCTCGTACGTACAAAGTAGTACAACCTATTCTTAAAAAAATCGCATAACCAACCCATTTCGCACCATGGTCTACCCGGATTGAAACCAACGGGAAGGAATGCTGTAGTGGGGAACCGATCAAATATCAACTTCATCACCCAACAAAAAGACGACACGGTAATTGGGCTGAATGTCTACTCACATTGGGGAGGGATTGAGGCTCAGCTAGCTGCGCTTGAGGCTGCTGATGGTCCTGCCTATGAGCGTCGCAGGTCACACGACGGCTTCTTTGTCCGTTGCGTCGCTCGTGCTGCCACAAGAGGATCAAATGGGCCCACAGGAGCGGGGTTCAATCCGTTTGTCGTCAGTGACTTAATGAAAGGCTATGGATACATTTCAGATAACCAGCACATAGTTCTGGCTTTTGACCTTATTAACCAACTCGTTGTGCTCACTGAAGGATGTGGGAAAGACAAACCAACAGTCATCACCAAGTTTCCCCTGGACCATGCCGGAATCAGGCAAGCCAAGCGTGGACTAACCAATCCAGAGTGTCCATGTCCCGCCTGCGCTTGGGTCAACAGCGATGGCCATCCTAACTAGGTTTTACCTAGTGATGATGACAAGCTCATCCCTGGCTCTGGTCATGGCGACGTATATCAAGGAACGTTCGCGTAAGTCGGCTTCCTCCCGCAGACTGGTGTCCCAGTCTTTGATCAAGCCTTTGAAGTAACCAGGCCAGGCTCCATGTGCGGCGATGATCACCTTGGAGAATTCCAGACCTTTGGCACGGTGCATGGTCATGACTAGAACCTTGCCAGGTAGAGGCCGCTCTCGGTCAATACTACGGGCAGCAATCCCGTGGCTCGCAAGATCATCAACCATGCGATCACGACTGCGCTGATCGTGCACCAGCACGGCAATAGTGTCTGGTGCAATATCTGGGTCAGCGTCAAACCAAGCTTGGATATACCTGGCCGTGTCAGCGGCTTCCTGATCGCGGTTGCTAACCGGAATGCGGATGGGGTCGGGCCCAGTTCGAGCCGACCGGTACCCAGCAAGATCAACTGGCTGACTCTCGTCTTCGATATCGCGGTAGTCCGCACCAATGAGAGTGTCCAGGGCCGCCCTTAGATTCTGCGCGGTCGTACGGTAGTTGAGGGTCAGTCTCCGAGACCGACCAACTGTGCGAATCCCGTAGCGCCCAATGGCTATCCGATGCCCGTAGATGCGTTGGTGGACATCCTCGGCGATGAACAGATCATCAGAACCTTCGGGAACGAGCGCGCGCAGGAACTGCCACTGCGGCGGAGACAAGTCCTGGCCCTCGTCGACGAGCACGTGATCAGCGAACGGCCTAGCATCGGCTGGCCTGGCTTCGAGCCAAGCGGTGGCGATAGCCGCGGCCTCGGCGAAATCAACGGTTTCTAAAGCACGAGTTTCAGAGCGGTACGCGGCGATGATATCCCAAACAGCATTGCGTTTCTCCCGATTCAACGCGATACCACGTCCTTGTCGGCGCACCCTCAGGTACTCCTCACGCGTCGCTATGCGGTTTGGCAGGACGACGGTAGAGTACTCGGCTTCGAAGAATGCATTATTGGCGATCTGGGGAGGCAGGGTGGCGACGCCAATATCGATCACATCACTCCAGGTTCGCGCTGGGGTACGCCGTTGGACCTCGGCACGTGGGTGCCCGAGTACAAGACCGACTGCATCGGAAATGCCGGTTCCGGCATGCTTTAGAACGGCATACACAAGTGCGTCCACCCCAAAAACGGCAACCCCTGGCTGATCGAACTGCACCAAGGGTATGGTGTTGTCGAGTTCGGCAAGTGACTCCCTCAATGCCTCTGAGAGGTTTCTTGTGTAGGTTGTCAGAACAATCCGGGACTTGGGAGCGCGGGCAGCGAGCGTCTTAGCGCGATGGACGAGGATAACGGTCTTGCCGGTTCCAGCAGCTCCGGTCAGTCGGAAAGCCCCGCTATAGGCTGCCGTGGCATAGCGACGTTGCTCGGGATGTAGGAAGACGCGCCACTGCCCGAAGTTGCCCCCCTCAATGACGCGCCTCAACTCTTCTTGTTCATCGATAAAGGCGAACTGCGCTTTGGCGGCGGGAGTTTGTAGTGCTCGAAGGAGGGCCTCATCACTAGGTTCTGACGCGCTATCCAGCTCGTTGAGGTCGAGTTTCCCGATGATCACACTCAGTGAGGTTTCTGCGGCCAAGTCGAGCAGAACGTCAGCGATCCAGCCTTCTTCCTGCTGAGCCAGCGTCATCAGTGCGTCGTCGCTGGTAACAGCCATCGCCCGAGCGGCGACATCTTGGGGCAGTCCGAGTTGCTTAACTAGTCCATCAGTAAAATATCCCCTCTGCTCAAGCCAAGCCGGCCCTGCTGGAGGGACGGGAAGAGACGTCATCGTGGCGACTGCTCGGGCAGGGTTCGACTCAGCGGCTTGCCGGATCATCGCCTGTCCGTTGATTGGGTTGACGCTGAGCGTCAGGGTCATAGCTTTGGCAATGGCTTCATCATGAGGCCAAACACCGTGAAACAGGTAGTGTGAATCCTGGTCACCAGCGAGTTTGAACAGCACTGCCCGCAAACCCTGGTTGACCCGTCCGGTACGCACACGCGGATCAATGGCTTTTACGATGGGTTCGATATGGAGTCCAGGTAGCGTGTCGTCTTCGGAGAGTTTCTCTAGGAAGCCCATGACAGCGGCCTTGATCGTCCCGTCGAGTTTGGTGGCAAGTTTGTCGAAAATGATTGTCGGCATTAGTTGTCCTTCCCGTCTCCTATATCAGTTAACTCCGGCTCTCGCTAGGTCTGCGATGAGGGTTTCAGAGTCGGCATCCAGCACCAACCAACCATCCTGCACTAGATCATTCCGATCGTCCTGGGGTAGTTCATCGACACAAACCGCCACTTTTGCTGTCGACCAGGACAGATCAAGGGGAATCCCTTGCGGGCCTTCCTCGCCGAGGACCGGTTGCATCTTGACGCCTGCCTTGTCGAGCCGTCTGAGCAAGGCCAGCTCTTGTTCGCTGGCTGAGCTTGATTCGAGGCCAGCCCATTCTGGTGATAGCCCGATGGCCGGCGAGGCTGGAGCAGCTTTCACAAACATTTCTTGTATGGCACCAGATTCAACCAAAGAGCAGGTCGTTACCGCCGTTGGCCAGTCACGTAACGCCATCGCGTTTGACAGCTTCAACCACTCCCGCCACGCGTCCGCGTTGACGGCACCCAGTGAGTCGGGAGCATCGTCAAGGACTAGACCAATTGCGATCCGATCGCCGAGGAACTCGATTGATGCGGCCAGACGACCTTGCTGCCAGACAATGACTTGCCGATTGGAATCGACTATGGTCGGACCGGTGGCTCCTCGCAGCACTCTGGCCGCAGCCAACTCCCGTGGCTCGTTTGGACCAATGGGCACAGGCGGCGATCCGGCGACAAAAGCAAGCGGTACGGCGCGTGCTGCCTTTTGTAGGTTTTCCCGATCCGGGGTGGTTATCCATTCGGCAAGCCAGTCAATGGGATTCAACCCTAAAAGCCGGTATGCCTTTGGAGAGGCTTGTAGGAGGGGCTGCTGCATGGCTTGTCCAACAAGGTCAGCGTTAAGTATCGGCTGGATAGGGTGAGCAGCCTCGGCTTGATCGACGTCAGCAGATGTCACAGACAACACGACGTATCCCTGGTCACGAAGCCCTGCGCGTTTGGTCGCATCGTCTGCTAGGCGGTTGTGAGCAGGACTAGCGTGATATAGCCAACCATCGGTGTAGATCAGCACCCAGGGCACGTTGGTGTCCGACGACTCGAGAACAAAATCAGGGCGAGTACGGTCGATATACACCTGTGGGCGTAAGGTCCACCTCCTTGATGAACCAGGCAAGGTAATAGAAGCCGTGTTCCCAAAGGTCCCTGGTGTCTCCTGGATCGCCGCCCCCATCGTCCTAAGACGGGCTAGTAGTGTATGGCGGAAGTGGTGTTCCAAAACCGACTCGGTGTTACCAACAGAATCGACGTTCATGTCGTCCGTTAGCGCCCATCGCGTAATGTCAGGGGTCGGGTGATCTGGATCGACACGGAGCATGGCAGCAAGATGACGCTCAGCAGTTGCCCGTGATACGAAACTCACTTGGCTAGGAGCGGCAAACGGTAGTAGACACCTGTGGCAGGCCAGCCGTCCCTCCAGTTGACAGCTGCAATCGTGGACGATGCGCCAGGCTGATTCGAGCAGGGAATGCAATCGCTCTGGGATTACCCAATCGGTGAGATAACCAGTGCCGCCGGGCACAAGATCATGGAGTAGAAGGGCATCGGACGTTCCGTCGCCATCTGGTGCGGGGGCTTTGACCGAGACGATCGCCAGGTGGTCGGGTGCCCCACCAATTAGTTCCCTCAGCCCAAGCTGGATGGCAGCGGAAAGGCTTGGCATGGAGAAGTCATCGGCAAAGGTAATACTCTGTGGCAGACGCAACACCAACCCTTGGGTGCGCAGTGTGTGCGTTAGGGCAATTGGGCGGGCATGCTCCTCATACTGGTTTCGGTAGGCGCACCAAGCCCGGTGCTCTTGAGGGTTATTGACCCCAATGTCTTTGTCGAGTTTCCCGCAACCCTCGCACACCCGAAATAGCTTAGCGGGCCTAGTGCGGCCACCGGCAGTAAAGGAAACCCCGTGGGGTGGTCTGCCAACGTTGATCCAGCGAAGCGTCAACCACTGGTAGTACGAACAGCTAAACCCACAGCTCGCTTCCGCCCAACCTCGAGTCAAGTTCATCGGGTCTAGATCGGCAATGGTGAACAGCTCGAAATGCGACCGTTCCCGTTCATCGTCGCGGTCAGAGATCGCCGCTTCATCTTGACGGACCTCAGCAGTCGAATGGGTCAAC
>JAIRKB010000045.1 GCA_031260385.1 Propionibacteriaceae bacterium
ATATCCTCGCCCCTACGCACGGTTTTGCCGCCGATGGTGAAATATCCCTCTTCCTCGTGCATCACGATATCGCCGCAGCCCGCCACACAGCAGGTTCCCATGCCGCGCGCCACCACGGCCGCGTGCGAGGTCATGCCACCGCGGGCGGTCAGGATGCCCTTGGCGTGGTGCATACCCTCAATATCCTCCGGGGAGGTTTCCTGGCGAACCAGAATGACATCCTTGCCTTGCTTGACAGTCCAAGCGGTGGCATCCTCCGCCGTAAAGACGACGTGGCCGGTAGCGGCGCCGGGGGAGGCGGGTAGACCGCGCCCGATCGCCTTGGAGGCCTTCAGCTCTGCCGGGTCAAACTGCGGGTGGAGCAAGGCGTCGAGCTGCTTCGGATCGATCATCATGACGGCTTGCTTCTCATCGAGCATGCCCTCATCGACCATGACGGAGGCGATCCGGAAGGCCGCCGCCGCTGTTCGCTTGCCGTTGCGGGTTTGGAGCATGTAGAGGGTGCCATCCTCAATCGTGAACTCCATATCCTGCATATCACGGTAGTGCTGTTCGAGCTTGGTGACGAAAGCACTGAACTGTTCGTAGATCGCGGGGTTGTCCTCAGCCATCTTGGAGATCGGGATTGGGGTCCGGATCCCAGCGACGACGTCTTCGCCTTGGGCGTTCATCAAGAACTCACCGTAGAGGCCCCGTTCACCGGTCGATGGGTTACGGGAGAAAGCCACCCCCGTACCAGAGGTATCACCGAGGTTACCGAAGACCATAGCCTGGATGTTGACCGCCGTACCCCAATCGCTGGGGATGTCGTTCATCCGTCGGTAGTAGACCGCGCGTGGGTTGTCCCAGGAGCGGAAGACGGCGGTGATCGCGCCATACAACTGCTCGATCGGATCGACGGGGAAGTCCGCGCCTAGCTTGGCCTTATATTCGGCCTTGAACTGGTAGGCCAGTTCTTTGAGATCCTCGGCGGTCAGTTCGATGTCATCGACGACGCCACGTTCCTCTTTCATGTGGTCAATCAGCGCCTCGAAGTAGGACTTGCCGACCTCCATGACGACGTCGGAGTACATCTGGATGAAGCGACGGTAGGAGTCCCAGGCCCAACGGGGGTTATTGGACTTGCGGATCAGGGTCTCGACGACGGTCTCATTGAGGCCGAGGTTAAGCACGGTGTCCATCATGCCGGGCATGGAAGCGCGCGACCCGGAGCGAACCGAAACTAGCAGTGGGTTCTCGGGATCACCAAACTTCTTGCCTTGGCTGGCTTCCAGCACGGTGACGTGGGAGGCAATTTCGGCGCGAATGGCGTCGGAGATGGTTTCTCCGGCTTCGTAATACTGGGTGCAGGCTTCGGTGGTGATCGTGAAGCCTTGAGGGACCGGCATCCCCAGCCTGGTCATCTCGGCGAGGTTAGCCCCCTTGCCGCCAAGCAGGTTGCGCATCGAGGCGTCGCCCTCACTGAAGTCGTAGACGTATTTGTGGTCTGTCATGTTGGCTGTGAGTCTCCTTGATAGCTCGCTCCTAATGTACGGCCCGAGGGGGGCCAGGCGGCGTCGAAGGAGCGTCAATCGACACCGTTCAAAACTCGTCTCATTCTACCGCGTTAACGGAGGCTTCTTTTACCAAGCCATCCTCTGGTAGGGCAGGTTCATTGGTGGTGGCGATCAGGGCGGCCTCAGCGCGGGCGCGGTGACGGCGTCGCAGCATGATGATCGCGACAATGAGGCCGATTAAGGCCAGCAAGACGAGAACAAAGAGCCACCAGGAGATGCCAGCGAGGGTGAAGAAAGCCACGAAGACGGCGAGACCACCGGCGGCGTAGAGGCAACCCCAGAGGATCCATCCGGGGATGGCGGCGAGGGTATAACGCAACCAGCGCCAACCGATCACCCCAGCGGTCAGTTGGACAGCGGTTTGGAACCCGAGGGTCAGGAAGCTGAGGGGGATCAGCGGCCAACCCCACTTCTCCAACTTCGCGACGACACTGCGCTCCTTCTCGGAGGTGAGCTTGTCGGCCCAGCGCCCCCGAACCACCCCAGCGCGAATCCCCCGTCCCAACCAGTAGGTGCACTGCGAGCGAAACCCGGCGAGTCCGGTCAGACAACCGGCTGCGATCAAGAATGGCTGCCCAAGAATCCAATCCATCATCCCCCGATTCTATCGACTCCCGCAAGCGGACATCGCCAGTTTGCTGCCTGATGAGGCTAAGAGCAGAACTGGCCATTTCGCCGCCCGTACCCCCACCCGCTATAGTTGATGCGGTTACTTGCAACGCAAGTACGCCGCCTTAGCTCAGTCGGTAGAGCGGCTCACTCGTAATGAGCAGGTCTGCGGTTCGATTCCGCAAGGCGGCTCCAGTTAGTAAAGGTCCCCTGCGAGGCTGTTTCTAACATGAGGTTAATTACCGCAGGAATCGAACCCGAAGCAATCCAGGTGATGAAACATTGACCCGTGTGCGAGTGTAGCCTGGTAGCGTTGAAACCATGACGCAGGTATTGCGATTAGATGCGGGAGTGATCGCTGAGTTGAACGCAGTCACCAACACCACGGTGGGGGACCTCTCCCACCTGCTTCAAATCGTGGAAAATAGCACGTCGGATATGCCCTTTTGGTGGAAAGGTCAGCCTGCGGCAGCCTTCGACGACACTGTGCAGGTCTGGTTGTCTGACTCTCGCGAGCTGCTGAGCCAGCTGTCTGCGACGCCGGTATTGCTTAACAAGTCGCAACAGGATCTCTACGAAACCACTCTAGAGCAAGCCGCGACTCTTAGACGAGTTCAGGAAAGGATGGATGGAGTCAGTGGTGATCTCTAAGCCAAAGACAAGCTCTAGCCACCTTTGCGAGCACGCTGCGGATGTTCGTGAATTGCGTGACATGTCTTTCGCTCTTGGGGTAGCTGCCAATCGGATCGAAGACGTGGTGTTTGCCTATCAGAGGAAAACTGAGGACATCTCCCATGGGTGGTCTGGTGCCTCGGCGACGGCTTTCACGGTGTCAATGCAATCCTGGGTCAAGGCCATGATGCGCCAGGCGTTGATCCTTCGCCGTATCGCCAGGTGCGCCGAGCTTGCGGCTGATAGGTACGATGTCGCGAACACTAAGATTCGGCATATTTGGCGTGCCTACCCGAAAACGGCTTAATATCATGGAGCAATCACTAAATGATGAGTTGCAGGAGCTCTTGCAGCTAGCGGAGCGGCAGAAGTCCCAGCTTTCACAGTTGCGTCGCGCGCTCGTAGAGCATTTCCAGATTGAAGATGAATCCATCGTTATTCGCTTAGGTGAGGATGGTTCCTTGGTGGATTATAAGGCATCCAAGGGGTATCGGGTTGGCATGCACGGGGCCGCGATCAGTCAAAGGATCCAGCAAGCGTTGACTTCTGCGCGATATGATCTTGAGCAGCGTGGCGCCTTCCAAAGTAAGTTTGGCTCTGGTGTTGGTAATAGAGAAGCATCTGACCCAGAGAAGCATGTCTCGATCCGATGGCTCGCTGGCTTGCCGATCCTCATTAAATGTGATGAGCATTGGCTTGAAACCGCGAAGGAGCAGGTTATTAGTGAGGCGATTTTGGCTGCTGGTAGATCGGTTATGGGTTAGAGAGTTGGCATGAGCGGTTGGACTGAAGAGAGCTTACGCAGCGATGCTTTGAAATTCGGCGTCTGGAAGGAATGGCTCGAGAGGCTGTTTCCGAGTGACTTTTGTAAGGATGATTGGATTCCAGACTCCGAAGGGGCTCCACCGCCGCAGAGCGATAATGACGGTCCAAAGGGTTCTGGCTGCATCTCGGCTCGTGGCGCATTCGGGCATATGTGGGGATCGGGTGAATACTATACTGGAATGCTCCGTAACGCGGAAGAGATATATGAAAGCATCGCAGATGGGGTTATTGATATGGCTTTACTGAAAGCGATGCTGTTGTCGACAGTCATTGCTTTCATAGAAGGTGAAGAGGGTGCCGATGAAGAGGTTGTCAGGCTGAGACAGGAGATAGCGGACTTATGACGAGATACACCACCAATGTCGCTCGGATTCAAACGGCGGTTGATGGCACCGAAACGGAGCTCGTAAGTATTCACGCTGAGGGCACGAGGGCCATCGGGCAAGTCCGCAGCGCTCTGGCTAGTTCACCTGTTCCCCTGCCAGGGTGGGTCAACGAGGCCGTCAATGAAAGCTTGGTCGATTCTCTGGAAAGCTTCATTGGATCAGCAAGACGAATTTGTGAACTTGGCCTGGTGGGCCTTCCACGGGTTAGGTGATTGGATATGGGTGGGCCAGGAAGCGCTCTCGCAGGTAACGGCGGCGATCCGGATGTTATGAGAACTGCAGCTGAGGATGTCTGGAAGCGTATACAGCTAGCGGTTGAGAGCATGTCCACGCAGATTGTGCCCGGCAAGCTCGACGCCACTGATTTGTCCGGGTTCGACTCGGCCCCAGAGACAACTGCAAATGAAGAGTACTATTCCTATGTTTCGGGTGAAGCGGCAAACTTGGGGGCCATCGCTGTGGCCGCTGGATGGATGGCGAAAAGTCTCGAAGAGGTGGCCGAAATCATGGATAAGTACTATGAGGACGCCGCCGATTTGGATCAGGATTTTTGGAGTTCGGCCAAAGCGATCTTGTTCATGGCGGCGGGGTTTCTGGTGTTTCCTGACCCTACCGGCATCACGAAGGTGGTGGCCATCATACTGGGCGTCCTCGACTTCATTTACCTCCTTTGGAATGTACTTACCGGTATTCTCCCGAACTTGCTCGCAATTCTTACGGCAACCCTGCCGAGCGCCCCGTTCATGCCTGCCAACCTAGCTTGGTCAGGGGTGCCACGTCCGTGAGATTCAACAAAGCGACGCCTGACATGGCGAGGTTAGTGCCCTGGCGATCGGGTCTATTTTTAGCCGCGTTTGCCGTTGGGTACGGCTATCAGGGCTGGCGTTGCCTTGCATCCGCACACTACGGGCCAGTGACCCAACAGGCTGCCATTGAAGGCGTGGGTCTTCTCGCCCAGGCGGTAAGTGTACTGATCGCGGCTGCGGTTTGCATCTGGTGGGCGCATCGTAAAACCATGGTTAGCGGCTGCCGACTTCGAATACTCGTTTGGACGGTGTTTGCGGTTGTCGCCCTCATTGCCGTGCTCGGAACTGTCATCATTGGGGTGCGCTTTGGCTTGCCATTCAAGCCTCCCACACTCGTCACGCCCGTGTTACTGCTAGCTTTGTTCAGCGTGCTTATTTCGGGAACCCACTCAAGCGCTCCCAGAGACTAAGACATCTGAAGCGTGACTTTTTGGTGGTGCACCTTCCCGTGGAGCCAGAGTCCATTAAGGGAGTGTTGGGAAATGTTGGCGTGTCTCGAACTTGTGCCACCGGAAAACGAGTGTCCCGCTGGCGCACCGGCGCCGTTGGGGAAAACCCTAGATACGAGCCGAAAAGCTGTGGTTGAACAGCTAGTGGAAGTTCACATTAGACAGGGGCGTCGGACTGTGGTTTTTAATGATAGGTCGCCCTATCATGGTTCTTGACGCCACTTACGGCGACCTATCCTGATAAACTACGGTAGACTTCTAGAGAATACTCCGTGTGCCTTCCGTTGATAGGTCGCCTTATCTATCTGTATAATAGACTTACGGCGACTTATAGAGAAGAGTGTGTATGCGGATTGTCGGGCGTAGAGCGGAACAGCAAATGCTCGCTCGGTTGGAAGAATCCACCCGTCCAGAGTTTCTGGCGCTGTATGGTCGCCGCCGCGTTGGGAAGACCTTTCTTATCCGAGAGTATTTCTCAGATCGGCTCGCGTTTGACCTAACGGGGACCCTGGGAGCCAGTCGGACTGAGCAGTTGGCGTCCTTCGACCGAGCTGCCGAGCGGCGAGGTGTGCCTTCCCGAGCGCGATCGTGGGCGCAGGCATTTGAAACCTTGCGAAGCCTTCTTGAAGCCGATCAACGGCTGGGGAAAAAGATCGTCTTTCTGGACGAGTTACCCTGGCTAGCCACGAAAAAGTCCGGACTGCTCGAAGCGCTCGGACACTTCTGGAACAGCTGGGGGTCCACCCGCCCAGACCTGCTGCTTATCGTCTGCGGTTCGTCCACGTCGTGGATGGTAGACCGGCTTCTCATTAATCAAGGAGGCTTACACAACCGGCTTACCGCGAACATCTTCCTCCAGCCATTTACGCTCGGCGAGTGCGAGGAATTTCTCCGTGATCGAGGGTTGGTAATGAATCGCTATCAGCAGGTGGAGAGCTACATGATCTTCGGGGGCATTCCTGCATACCTGACCCTGCTACAGCCTCACCTTGGGCTAGCTCAGAACGTCGACGCCTTATGCTTTGCTTCCGGCGGCGTTTTGCGTACCGAGTTCGAAAACCTATACGGTTCTCTGTTTGCCCAACCTTACAACCACGTCGCAATCATCCGCGCCCTCGCAGGAGCGCCCAAGGGTCTAACGCGCGAGGAGGTTCTCGCAATAACCGGGTTGCCGAAGGGCGGCGGTGCCACCAAGGCGCTATCGGACCTGGTCAGATCGGGGTTCGTTCGCCAGTACCAAGGGTTTGGCAAGAAACGTCGAGACGCCCTGATTCAGCTAGTTGATCCTTTCACGTTGTTCTCCACGCGTTTCCTTGGTGACGATGCGGTGCGTGATCCCCGCTACTGGTCGAACTCCACGGCCGCTCCACGCCATGCTGCATGGAGTGGGCTCGCGTTCGAGAAAGTTGCCTTACTTCACACACAACAGATCCGTAAGGCGCTCGGAATCGAGGGCGTTCTCACCGATATTGGATCGTGGACGGGAAGCTCCGGCGGAGAGCGCGCGCAAATCGACCTCGTCCTCGATCGCGCTGATCACATCGTGGATTTGTGCGAAATGAAGTTCACTATTGGTGAGTACTCGGTCAGTGCAGAGTACGAGCGCAAACTCGTCCGCAAACGCTCGGTGTTTGCCGCCGCAACCGGCACTCGAAAAGCTGTCCGGCTGGTCCTAGTAACCACCTACGGCCTAATTCCAGGAGTCCACGCAGGAGCTTTCCAGGCCGTTGTAACCATGGATGACCTGTTTGCGCAAGCGTGAGGCTGGGTGGCGCATTAGCGTGCCACCATAAACGTCCCGCTGGTGCAGTACGAACGCTTTCGCGACCCAATCGGCTTCATCAGACAAGCAATGGCCTCACCATACAACCAGTGATGGTTGCATGATGGTTGTATGTTGGGTTGTATGGTTGTATGACGAAACTGGGGGTTGTTTCTAACGGGGGCGCCGGGTGGAGGGGAGGTACAGGGGGATTGGCTCGTGCTACGATTTTGGTGAGCGGGTCTGCGGTTGGAAACGGGTGGGCGGCTCGGAGGGAGAATCATGAGCCAAGAATCGTATGATCCGACACCGTATGATCAGACACAGTTATACGAGGCGACACCGTATGATCCGGCACCGTCTGATCCGACGCAGATATTGTCGGGGGACTTGCCTTTGGATGAGCCGATGAGTGCGGCGGCTTATTCGGCGATGCCGGGGTACACTCCGACCTTGGAATATCCGATTCCCGTCCCGACGCCGGTGACCCCGGAACCTGATCCTGATCCGGCGACGGACTCGGGGTTTGGGGATGTGCCTAGCTATGGGGCGCCTGTGGACTACGCTGCGGAAACGCCAGGGCCGGATTTTGGTTCGCCGGACTATGCCTTACCAGAGTATGGCGGCGCTAATGTGAGCCCGGCGCCGGAGTATAGTGCTCCGGCTTACTCAGCCGATCCTTTAGCCGCTTCCTATCAGCCGGTCCCCGCGCCGCAACCCTACTCGGCGCCGATACCTCACATTTATCCGTCTAAGCCTTACCAACCCCCGCCGATGGCTCAGACCTACCAACCGGCTCCGGTTGTTCCGGTCTATCAGCCTGCACCGGTTGTTCAGGCGTACGCTCCGGCGCCGGTCGTCCAACCGTACATTCCGCCACCGGCCTACCAGCCCCAAGCCAGCTACTCGGTCTACAACCCGGCTGCGGTCCAACCGGTGGTGTACGGGACGCCGATGATGGGAGCGCCGATCGTGGTGCCCCCGAGCAATAGCGCGGCCACTGCCTCCTTGGTCACCGGCATTATTGGCATCTTCTTTGCGTTCATTCCCTTCATCGGGATCATCATCGCTCTCCCTTGCGCCATCACCGCCCTGATCACCGCGATCATCGGTATGTCAAAAGGCTCACTCAACCGGATTGGTCGCGGTCCGGCGACCGCCGGTCTCGTGCTGTCAATCATCACCTTCATCATGATGGTTTTTGGCGGCGGCTGGCTCTGGTAAGCAATAACGCAGCGGGTTTGGTTGGCGCGAACATTGCGGACCGATCCACAGATCGGCGATCTGCCCAGTAGCGCGCAAGCTGCGCAGGCGACCGGTGATCCGGGTGTAGATATCCTGCGGTGAGAGCGTGTTGATGTAGATCTTCGTACCCCCCTCAAAACCGGCGATCGTCGAGGTCCGGGCTTTGATGTTAATCCGCCACGGCATCGGGGTCTCGATATCAATCGGGGTGTGGTGCCACTCCTCATTACAGGCGATATCGGCGCCGAGCGCGCAGTGGAGGGCCTGAAGCAGATCCGACATATCACGAATCTCCCGCGCCGAGTGTTCCCAGGGACGGACCTGCTCTGACTTCGAGTAGACCTCGATTGTGGGGAAGCGGTGGCCAAAACCAGCGAAAGCGATCGCGCTGGCATTTTCGGCGATCACCAGGTTGTGGTCCCGGGCGTAGTTAAGCCCGCAATCGTTGAAGAAATTCGGGTTAGCGGTGACGCGGGCGAGGGCCAGATCGGTGTTTGCCCCCGGTTCGTCAATGCCGACTAGCTGCTTGTGAAGATGGTCAATCGAGGCGCCAGCCGCCTTGAGCCAATTCTGGAAGACCGCAACATAGCGAATATGGCTATTGGCATCGTAAAGCTTCTTCATCGTGTCGATAGTCAAGCGAATGTATTGCTCATGCTCGTCCGGGTCGAGCGTACCAGCGGAAGCCAGATCGGCGACCGTCGTCGCGCCATCGCGCCAATGCCGACGGGCGATCACCACATCGTGACCACCAGCAAAGAAGCCGTCGGCTTGGGCGATGATCTGGTCCTCATCGTACGAAGCAATATCCTCGGCTGAGCGCCCCATCAAGCGTAACTTGGCGGCCTGAACAGCGAAAACGTGGCGCCGGCCGGGCTCAGAAGCCAGATAGGCCTGCTTGTGGGCAAGCCCGGCGCCAGCCAGCTCAAAGCCATAATTGCGATGCCAATAGTGATAGGAGACGATCTCAAACAGGTTTGGTACGACGCGAAACTCGGCGACCGTGTCGAACAGCTGCTCGGCGGGGAGCTCCTCTAGCAGCGACCAGTCACCATCCTTGACCAACCGGGCTTTCTCGGGTGGGGTCTCCATATAGCGCGCCGAGCAGAAGATGCAACCATGGGTCCAGGCGGTGTCGGAGACCGGGCGGGTGTCGGTAGGCGGCTCGCTGAGCGGGCGATTACCCCGACCGGGGACGGTCCACACCCTCGTACCAGTCGAAGGATTGATTTGCTTGATGGTGCCGTCGGCCATCCTGGTCAAGAAGGCCGGGTCCAACAGTGCGTCGCCCATGGGTCTTGGAGTCTTTCCTCTGGTCAGCGACCAGAACTGCCTGATATCATAGCTTATATCCCCCCCAGTGGGATGAGGCCATTGGCTAAATCCCCAATCCCCTTAGAATGGACTTATGACTGAATACCAGCAACTCGCTGGGGACACTGATATTGCTTCTGCTGCCGTGGTTCTGGGGCAAGGACCGGACGGCGAAGTCTATCTGTTGTCGACAGCGGATGCGGTCTCGGAGGACGCCGAAGCGTCGATCACCGAGCCGGCGAAAGTGATGAGAATCGGTCGGATGATCTCACGACTGCTCGACGAGGTGAAGGACGCGCCGCTCGACGATGCCTCCCGGGCTCGATCCCGTGAGATCTACGCTCAGTCGATCGACGAGCTGGCTGGTGGTCTTGACGAGAACCTGGCCACGGAGTTGCGTCGGATTACGACGCCTTTTGCCGAAGATTCGACCCCGTCGGATGCCGAGTTGCGGATCGCCCAAGCCCAGTTGGTTGGTTGGTTGGAGGGGTTGTTCCAGGGCCTCCAGACTGCGCTCGTCGCTCAGCACCTCTCGGCTCGTCTTAGTGAGAACGTACGCGGGGCGATCCCGGCGGCAGCGGCCACGATCCCGCATGCGAGTTCGTCGCTTGGGACAGGGATGTACCTGTAATCTAGGACCATGCATATCCTTGTTGTGGACGATGATCAGGCGGTGCGAGACTCATTGGCACGCTCGCTGCAGTATACGGGCTATCAGGTGACGACGGCTCAGGACGGGATCGAGGCGCTCGCTAAGCTGTCGACTAGTTTCGTTGACGCCGTGGTAATGGACATCATGATGCCGCGCCTTGATGGCCTCGAAACCACGCGGATGCTGCGATCCTCCGGCAATGACGTCCCAATCCTGATCCTGACTGCCCTTGACGCGATCGACGACCGGGTTGATGGTCTGGACGCGGGGGCCGACGACTATATGGTGAAGCCGTTTGCCCTCGACGAACTGCTGGCGCGTCTGCGGGCGTTGACCCGGCGGGCCCACGGCCCTGACGAAGGCGAGCCTAGTCAGTTGCTGATCTTCTCCGATCTCACCCTTGACCCGCAGACCCGCGAGGCCAATCGAGCCGGGCGGCCGATCTCTTTGACTCGTACGGAATTCGCCTTGTTACTGGCCTTCATGGAGAACCCACGCCGGGTCTTGGAACGGGGCTGGCTGCTCAACGAGGTCTGGGGTTTCGACTTCCCGACCACCGCCAACTCCCTGGAGGTTTACATCGGTTACCTGCGGCGAAAGATCGAAGTCGATGGCCAGGCGCGGTTGATCCATACGGTGCGCGGGATCGGTTACGTCTTGAAGGATTCTTCATAGAATGCGTTTTCTTCAACGGGTGATACGCGCGGGCATGCGGTCCCTGCGCTATCGCCTCGTCTTACTCACCGCTCTGACAATCATTCTCGGAGCGGCGATCACCGGGGTTGGCACCTATCAAGCCGCCCGGGTCTCACTGTATAACCAGCTCGACTTGGGGTTGCTCGCGCTAGCCGATCAGATGGCGCGCGACCTGCGGGAGTCGACGGTTTCTGAACTACAAGGCTCTTGGAGCGCCAACCTCGGCTCGGCGACCGAGAATGTCGTCGTCATGCTGGTGGCGGCGAATACGAACAAGTCGGTCCTAATCGGCGAAGAGAATATGGAGCGCCTGATTGCCGCCCCCGAGTTATTGGTGGCGCGAGTCCAGTCTGGCATCTCGAAACGCGATGAGCGCTTTGAGACCGGGGTGGAATATCGGGTGATCGCGGTGCCATTTGTCGAAGAGACGACCGGTGATGGCTATGCCCTGGTGGTGGCCAGGGATCTCAGCCCGACGACGGCGGGGTTGTCTTCTCTAGCGACGATGCAGTGGATGATCGGGTTGACAGCGATCTCGCTTAGTGTGATGGCGGCGGTCTTTGTGGCGCATACGACCCTGCGACCGATCCGACAGCTGACCGAGGTCTTGTCCGAGATCACGGCAACCGACCAGTTGACGACCATCGAAGTCGAAGGCACCTCGGAGGTTGCCGAACTGGAGCGGTCCTTCAACTCGATGATGGAGTCGCTGTCGGGGTCGCGCAAACAGCAGACTCGCTTGATCGCGGATGCCGGGCATGAGTTGCGGACGCCGTTGACTAGTTTGCGGACCAATATTGAACTGCTGATCGCGGATGAGTCCTCGAAGATGTTGCCCGAGGGGGCGCGGTCGGAGATTTACTCCGATGTGGCGGCCCAACTCGGGGAGTTCACTTCGCTGATCAACGACCTCGTGCTGCTGGCGCGGGACGATGTGATGCCGAGTTCGCTGATGGCGCTCGATCTGTCGGTGGTGGTCACTCGGGCGGTGGCCCGCGCCAAGCGGCGGGGGCCGGCACTCAACGTTGCGGTTCGGGTTAACCCTTATTATGTGATGGGCGATGCGGTTAGCCTGGAGCGGGCGGTCACCAACCTGCTCGATAATGCCGTGAAGTTTTCGCCAGCGGGGGGTACGATCTGGGTGAGTCTCGATTCGACGGGGTTATGTATTGAGGATGAGGGTCCAGGTATCGCCCAGGAGGATGTTCCCCATATCTTCGAGCGCTTCTTCCGGTCTGACTCTTCGCGGAATGAACCGGGGACGGGCCTGGGGTTGTCGATTGTTGATCATACGATCACGGCCCATCACGGCACGATTGAGTTGAGTCGGGCGCGGTCGGGTGGGGCCAAGTTCACGGTTCAGCTACCGCAGGTTGATCCGGACGAGGTTGAATGAGCTTCGTGGGGAATGAGTGAGCCCCCAGGCGGTGGGGCCTAGGGGCTCAAACTTGGGCTAAGACTACTTGGTGGCCTCAAAACCGCCCATGATCGAAGTGCGGATCTGCTGGCCGAACATCGCCACCCCTTGGGGATCAGATGGCACGAACAGAACCTTGGAGGAGGCACCGGCACCGAGAGAGGTCAAGGTGTCGAAGTATTGGCTCATCAGCAACAGGACCTCGGCGGCTTCCGGATCCACCCCCGCTTGGCGAAGCTTGCCGAGTTGGTCGGTCAGCCCGTTGACGATCGCGCGCCGTTCGGCGGCAAAACCCTCACCGGCCAGGCGGCGGGATTCCGCAGCCGCTTCGGCTTCCTTGACGACCCGGATCTTGGTCGCTTCGGCTAGTTCGACGGCGGCGGCGCGCTGACGCTGAGCGGCGTTGATCTCGTTCATGGCGATGCGGACCTTATCGTCGGGCGCAATGTCGGTGATCAGGGTGTTGACGATTCGGTAGCCATAGGCGGACATCGAGCTGGCTAGGGCTTCCTCGACCTCGTTAGCAATCTGGTCTTTCGACTCAAAGGCCGCGTCGAGCGTTAGCTTGGCGAGGGATGTACGGATGATGTCTTGAACGAAACTGCGGATCTGCATCTCGGCATTTTCCAGCAGGTAGTAGGAGTCGGCGGCCTTCTCCTCGATGACCTGGAATTGGACCGCGACCATAACGCCAGCGAAGACATTGTCCTTGGTCTTCGAATCAACGCGGACGTTGAGCTGCTGCACTCCCAAATACACCTTCTGCACAACCCGTTCAATAAATGGTATTCGCAT
>JAIRKB010000107.1 GCA_031260385.1 Propionibacteriaceae bacterium
ACAAGCATTTTAGGCAACTAAACCTGCCCAGACCCAGGGTGCTCACAGCAGCGGAGTTTCTTGATAACCATGCGTTGAACGTACGAGGGGTTAGTCGCCTTTTTGGAGGGTGGCGCAGCCGCCGGAGGGGTAGAAGCCGAGGGCGGTGTTGATGGCGAGCATGTGGGCGTTTTCGGAGGCGTTCCAGGTGTAGAGACGGCTGATCTGGGGGTGGAGGTCGGCTAGCCGACGGAGATTCATGACCTTGATCGCTAGGCCTAGGCGGTGGCCGCGGTGGTCACGGGCGACGATGGTGTTCCACTGCT
The DNA here is from genome assembly GCA_031260385.1 of Propionibacteriaceae bacterium. Taxonomy (GTDB): domain Bacteria; phylum Actinomycetota; class Actinomycetes; order Propionibacteriales; family Propionibacteriaceae; genus WQYJ01. Next base: position 306 of record JAIRKB010000107.1, read on the forward strand.
CGCCGGCGGTACGGGTGTCGCGGGGGACAATTAGGTCGGTGAACCCGGCGATCTCGCCGGTGGCGATATGCTCGGCGGCGGTGGTCAGACAAGCCCAGTCGCGCGCTTCGTGTAGCTCGTAGATCGCTTGCAGGCGTTCGACGTCATAGGGATCTTCACCGATGCTCAACTCACCCATTGGCGTATCAGTTGACATCGCGGTGTTGAGACCGACGAGCTTTTCCAACCAGGGGTCAGGGGGAGCTCCTAGCCATTGGTGGAAGCGATAGGCGTCGTGGTGGCCAATAGTTTGGGCATACAACTCGGCGAGAAGATCCTTGGACACCGGCAGATCCAGCCGGGAGCGGCGGGCGACCTGCCGCAGGGTGTAGCCCCGGGCCAGAGCGAAGAGCACCCCGGGGGTATTGGCGGGCACCGTGTCGCCTTCCGCTGCGGTGAGCACGGGCTCATCGCCGACGGGCTCAGTGGTGTCTGGGTAGGTGATCAAGGAGGTCCGCCCTCGCGCGGCAACCTGAGTTTCCACCCAGTCGGCCAGTTGGGTTCCCACGCCGCGACTGCGATGATCGGGGTGTACGGTGACCCAGAGTTCCGCCATGGTTGGGTTCGAGTTCACCAGGATCATTGACTGAGCAAAGCCGATCACGTTCTCGGCGCGGTCCTCACCCTCAACCGCCACCGCCACGATGTGCTCGAACGAGCGAACGTGGAATAAATATAGAAAGGTCTCCTGCCCCGTGGATACAAGGTCATCATGCCCGTAAAGGGCCATGCTCGATGCCGATCCCACCCGGGCAATCCCCTCGTACATCCAGTCAGTCGCCGGATTCGGCCACGACACGATCGGAACGGGGACAATGCGTACGGTCATAGTTGTCACTCTAGTCGCTGGCCCTAAGCCAATGACCCACCAAGACCAGCCAACGCAATATCGAAACCGAAATGTGATCTGCTTCCCCAACTTGATCGCCGAAAGATCGGAATCTAGAGTGAAGGTATGTGGATAGTACTAGTGTCCTACACCGTAAGTTCGGTTGGTAAGTCGGTGTCTGGAGCCACGCTGGACTGCGTTGTCGATCAGTCGACGGGCGTCCAGCCCGCCTCCTTCCTCCGCCTTGCCAGCCTGGCCCAAGACACCGCCTTACTTAACCACCGAACTTACGGTGCAGGACACTAGGGAGCCCCGATGCCTGAACTGCCTGAGGTTGAGTCGATCCGTCGGGGGTTGGCGCCGCTGATTCTGGGCCGAGCGATCGGGGAAGTCGCGGTCTTGTGTGAGAAGTCCCTGCCGATCGATCCCCTTGATCTGGAGGACTATGTCCTAGGGGCGCCGGTGGTTGGTTTGCGCCGGCATGCCAAGCTGTTGATCATCGATCTCGACACCGACCACAGTCTGCTAATCCACTTTAAGATGACCGGTCAGCTCGTCTATCGCGGTCCTGATCCGGCTGGTGATTGGGGTGGTGGCCATCCCACAAGCAGTTTTGTTAAGACTTTGCCGGATAACACCACCAGGGTGATCCTGACCCTAGAGCCGAGTACGAGCGGGGAGCGACTGTTTTTCAACGACTTGAGGAAGTTCGGTTGGATTAAGGTCATGCCGACCGAAGCGGTCGGAAACCTAGATTTCGTAGCCAAGCTAGGCCCGGAGCCACTCGACCCCAGCGGTGGACGGTTGGCGGGCGCGGCGGCCGATCAGGCGCTAGAGGAGTTCCTAAGCCGGGCGCACCGCCGACCCCGTTCGGTGATCAAGGCGGTAATCCTCGACCAGAACGTCGTCGGCGGGATCGGCAATATCTACGCTGATGAGGCACTATGGTCGGCGATGGTCCACCCGGCGACCCGGACGGCTGACCTATCCGAAGCCCAACTGGCTACCATCTTCACCGAAGCCGGCGAAGCGATGTTACGGTCGCTCAGTGTTGGCGGCTCGACAATGAAGACTTACCGGTTGCCGGATGGGTCGACCGGATCCTACCTCGACGATTTTGCCAATGTCTTCCGCCGCGAAGGCCAACCATGCCCACGCTGCGGCGAAGCGATCGAGAAGATCCGCGTTGCCGGTCGCGGCACCCACCTCTGCCCGGCCTGCCAGCCGCCACCAGACTAGTCTCGAAGGCGGCTCAGCAGGACGGTTCTAAGCGGTTCTAAGCGGTTTCGGAACCAGCCGGATCCGGTTGGTCCGCCAGGAGATCCGCCGGGATCTTGAAGCCACCGGTCGTACGTTCCCGTACAAACCGGTTCTGCCATTCGCGGGGCGCCGGGCCGGTGTAGATCTGGCGCGGCCGGTAGATCTTCTGGGTCGAGCTGTCGTAGATCTCTTTCCAGTTGGCGATCCAACCGGGCATCCGCCCGATCGCGAACAGGACGGTGAACATCTCAGTTGGGATGCCCAAGGCCGTCAGAATGATCCCAGAATAGAAATCAACATTCGGGTAGAGCTTGCGGGAGACGAAATAGTCGTCGGAGAGCGCCACCGCTTCTAGTTCGCGAGCAATGTCGAGACGCGGATCGTGGATCTGCATCGAGTTGAGCAGCCCGTCACAAGCCTCCTTGAGCAACACGGCGCGCGGATCGAAACTGCGATAAACCCTATGGCCGAAGCCCATCAGGCGGATCCCCGCCTCACGGTCCTTAACCTTGGCGATGTAATCCTTCACCGTCATATCCGAAGATCGCAGTTGATTGAGCATCTCCATCACTGCCTGGTTGGCACCGCCATGGAGCTTGCCCCACAGGGCGCAGACCCCGGCGGCGACCGATGCATACATATTGGCTTGACCGGAGGCCACCATGCGTACGGTCGAAGTCGAACAATTCTGCTCATGATCGGCATGAAGCAACAAGAAGAGGTTCAAAGCGGCTGTCGCCTCGGCCGACGGTTCGTAGTCGCGGTAGGGCTTTGAGAACATCATGTGGAGGAAGTTCTCGACATAACGCAAGTCATAGCGCGGATACATGATCGGCTCGCCGACCGACGACTTGTAAGCCGCCGCCGCGATCGTCCGTACTTTGGACAAAAGCGCGGCGCTGACCCGTTCGAACTCTTCTTCATCGTCGATTACCAACCCGGGAATGTCATAAGTCTGCAAGGCATTGATCAAAGCAGACAGGATCGACATCGGGTGGGCGTGGACCGGGAAGGCCGCAAAGTGACGCCGGAAATCCTCCGGCAGGGTTGACTTTTCAGTTAGCAGGGCAGAGAAACGCGCCTTCTGCTCGGGGTTTGGCAACTCCCCCCAGATCAGCAACTGGGCCGTTTCGATAAAAGAACAGTGTTTGGCAATATCTTGGACCGCATAGCCGCGATAACGCAGAATGCCGGCCTCCCCGTCAATAAAGGTGATTGCCGACTGGCAGGACCCCGTGTTCATATAGCCATCATCAAGGGTGATGTAACCGGTGTCGGCGCGCAACCGCGCGATATCGACCGCTTGCTCGCCTTCAGTCCCGACGATTGTTGGGAGTTGGGTTGCCCGCCCGTCTGGCAGGGTTAAGGTTGCATATTCCGTCATCTCGCCTCCTTACTTACGTGTTCTGGCCCGTACATTCTAGAGGACTTGACGCGCCGCCACACCGTTTGGTAACGATTTGATAACGAAGCGCTAGTGTTTAACCTTGGTTTTGGAGGTGGTGAGCATGCCGCGCAGCACCGACAATTCCCGCCGAGTTACGTAGGCCTGCTGGCACAATTCGAGTCCGCAAATTCAGGTGGGGAATGAACTTTTCCGAGTTGCGGCTGATGCCCCCGCCGACCACAAAAAGGTCGGGGGAGAAGAGGAGTTCCAGGGTTTCGTAGTAACGCTGGAGGCGTTTGACATAAACCGGCCAGCTCAGATCTTCTTTAGTACGTACGCTAGCGGCAGCCCGTTTTTCGGCGTCGAAACCATCGATCTCGAGGTGGCCAAGCTCAGAGTTTGGCACCAGGACACCGTTGTAGATCATCGCCGAGCCAATCCCCGTACCAAGAGTGGTGACGATAATCAGACCGGGAGTGTTCATCGCGGCACCATAATACAGCTCGGCCATGCCGGCGGCGTCCGCGTCGTTTAGCAGGGTGATCGGGCGGCCTATCGCCTCGGATAGGATCTCAGCGGCGGGGTAATTCGTCCATTTCTGGTCGATATTGGCTGCCGAAAGCGTTACCCCAGCCTGGACGATACAAGGCATGGTCACCCCAATCGCTCCCTGGGTGGCCTCTTCACCAAAGTAGTGGAACAGCTCTGCGACCGCCTTGGCGACCGCTTTGGGGGTCGATGGTTGCGGGGTGTCTACCTTGACCCGCTCTACCGTGCAATCCCCTGTTGCTAGATCGACCGGTGCAGCCTTGATCCCGGAGCCGCCAATGTCCATCCCAAACGCCAATGCCATAGGAGAACTATAGTCCGCAAATGCCCCCTTGGGCAGGTGGTCGGCAAATAATGATCGCGGTCAGTGCCGGTGGGTTAGGCCATGAGGTCGCGAGTGATCGGGACGAGGTCATCGAAGGTACGCGCGGCGTAGACGAGACTCATCCGCAAGGCGTAATCCGGATCCGACAGCCGCTTATCGGTCCGCGCGGCGCCGAGCAGCGTAATAACCAACTCCCGGTCAGACTCGAGGATCGGACGGTCGCCGCCATACAGCGGGCCTACATCAGTTGGTTCAGCAGTCATGAAACCAGAATACCGGGACCGGCGCCGAGCCGAGCAATCGGGCGGGTGTTTTAGTGGTCGCCGCGCAGACTGGCATAATTAGTTGGGTTATGACTACGAACGCAACTACTGAACCGGTCGGGCCCTATCTTCCGGTCCCACCGCAGATCGACCTAGTGGCGATGGAACACGAGGTGTTGGCGCTATGGCAGGCGCGCGACGTCTTCTTGCGGACCCTGGACCGCGTGGACGCCAAGGGCTGGACGATCTATGAGGGCCCGCCGACGGCGAATGGCGCTCCCGGAACCCACCATGTCGAGGCCCGGGCCTTCAAGGATATTTTCCCGCGCTTCAAGACCATGCAGGGCTATCGGGTCGAGCGGAAGGCCGGCTGGGATTGCCATGGGCTACCGGTGGAGATCGCGGTTGAGAAGGAGTTGGGCTTTAGCGGCAAGGCCGATATTGAGGCCTATGGGATCGCTGAGTTCAACGCTCGTTGTCGCGAATCGGTTAGTCGCCACGTTGATCTGTGGGAGGCCTTGACCGTCCGCATGGGCTATTGGGTGAAGTTCGATGAGGCCTATTGGACGATGGTGACCCCCTATATTCAGTCGGTCTGGTGGGCGCTAAAGCAGATCCACTCCAAGGGGTTACTGGTTGAGGATTATCGGGTGGCGCCCTACTGCCCGCGTTGTGGGACGACCCTATCTGATCATGAACTGGCTCAGGGTTATGAAGAGGATCATGTTACGACGGTCTATGTGCGGTTACCGCTGATCTCAGGGCCTTGGGCAGGGAAGGCTTCGCTGCTGGTCTGGACGACCACGCCCTGGACGCTGATCTCTAATACGGCGGCGGCGGTGAATCCGGGTGTGGGTTATGTGGCGGCGAGCAATGGGGTGGAGACGCTGATCGTCGCCGAGGCCCTTCGGGAGTCGGTGTTGGGCGAGGACTATGTCGTCGTGGAGACCTTTACCGGGGCGGAGATGGAACGCTGGCGTTATCAGCGGCCGTTTGAGGTTGTTGAGATGTCGGATGAGGCTAATATCGTCGTCCTCGGGGATTTTGTGACCACTGATGATGGCACCGGCATTGTTCATGAGGCACCAGCCTTTGGTGAGGTCGATATGGTGGTTTGCCGGATGTACGGGCTGCCCTTCGTCAACCCGATCCAACCGAACGGCTGCTTCGAAGCCGATCTCGACCTGATTGGCGGGATGTTCTTCACCAGCGCCGACAAGGTGATCATCGCCTCCCTGAAGGAGCGCGGCCTGCTGCTGCGTTCGCTTGATATCACTCACCAATACCCCCACTGTTGGCGCTGTCACACCGAGCTGATCTACTATGCCCAGCCCAGTTGGTACATCCGGACAACCGCCGTCAAGGAAACCCTCCTCGGCGTCAACGAAGCCACCACCTGGTATCCCGACCACATCAAGCACGGCCGCTATGGCGACTGGTTGGAGAACAATGTCGACTGGGCGCTGTCTCGCAAGCGCTATTGGGGCACCCCGCTGCCGATCTGGCGTTGCGAGGACAACCACCAGGTCTGCGTTGGCTCCCTTGCCGAACTGACCGAGCTGACCGGCGCGGACCAATCAGGCCTCGACCCCCACCGACCGTTCGTCGATGAGGTGACCTTCCCCTGCCCGACCTGTGGCCAGGAGTCCCGCCGGGTGCCCGAGGTGATCGACTGCTGGTTTGATGCCGGTTCGATGCCTTTCGCCCAGCGCGGTTACCCCCACCAGGCCGGGTCGGAAGAGACCTTCCAGGCCTCTTTCCCCGCCGACTTCATCTGTGAGGCGATCGATCAGACCCGGGGTTGGTTCTATTCTCTGATGGCGATTTCGACCCTAGTTTTCGAGCAGGGATCGTACGATAATGTGCTCTGTCTAGGCCATATTCTCGCCGAAGATGGCCGCAAGATGAGCAAGCATCTCGGCAATATCTTGGAGCCAATGCCCCTGTTGGAGACCCACGGCGCCGACGCCGTCCGCTGGTTCATGGTCGCCGGTGGTTCGCCTTGGGCGTCGCGCCGGGTTGGTCACGCTTCGATTCAAGAGACCGTCCGCAAGGTCCTGCTGACCTATTGGAACTCGGTCAGCTTCCAAGCCCTCTATGCCAAAGCCAACCACTGGCTCCCCGGCAACCCACCGCCGATCGCCGAGCGCCATATCTTGGATCGTTGGCTGGTCTCGCGAACCCAGTCCCTGATCGTCGCGGTCACAGACGCTCTCGAAGACTTCGACACTCTCAAGGCTGGCAATGCCATCCAGAGCTTCGTCGATGAACTGTCCAATTGGTATATCCGTCGTTCCCGCCGCCGCTTCTGGGCCGGGAATAACTCGGCTCTATCGACCCTGCACGAAACCCTCGAGGTGGTCACCCGCCTGATGGCGCCGATCGCGCCGTTCATCACCGAGCGCGTCTGGCAGGATCTATTTGTCGCCTCTGGTGGCGCCGCTTGCCCGGATTCGGTTCACCTCGCCACCTGGCCGCTGGCCTCCCTCGACCAGATCGATGCCGACCTCGAAGAGTCAATGGATCTGACTCGTCGTTTAGTGGAGCTTGGTCGCTCGGCGCGCG
>JAIRKB010000129.1 GCA_031260385.1 Propionibacteriaceae bacterium
GGAGGTGCCAACGTCTAGCCGCGAGACGATCCCCTGGCGCTCTGGCGCTCCCGAGGTTGAGACCCGGATCCCAGCGGCACTGAGATGATCGAGCACACAAGGGCCATCCCAACCCAAACTCGGATGGGCGGCGATTCCGGCGGGCTTATCGACCACGACAATATCGGCATCCTCGTAGACAATCCCCATCCCCTCCACCAAGACCGGGCGAATCGCCGCCGCTGGTGGATCATCCAACTCGACTTCTAGGAGCCCACCGGGGCGTAAACGTTCAGATTTAGCGACTGGCACCCCGTCGAGCTTTAAGCCACCGGCTAGTGCCGCCTGCTCGACTCTGGCTCGCGCCAAGCCGAAGAGCCGGGCCGCGCCAACATCAGCACGCAGATCCGCTAGGCCCTCAGGCACCACTCCGATCGGCATATTATTCGGCCTCGACCCTCACAGCCTCAACCGTGGCTGTGGGCTCGCCGGTCAGGTCGATCCGCAGGAAAACCACAATGATGACGATCATGATCGCGGCCGCCGTTAGGCACATATCAGCGACGTTGAAGACCGCAAACCACTTCAACGACAGGAAGTCGATGACATGGCCCCGAAACGGCCCGGGTTCACGGATAAGTCGATCAATCAGATTACCGGTCACCCCGGCCAATCCAAGCCCGGTAGCGATCACACAAATCCGCGACCGCACTCGCGGCAAGACAAACACGCAGATGGCGATCACGACCACCGTCGCCAGGATCGACAAGACCATCGTCAAACCGGGAACGAGCGAGAAGGCCGCCCCCGGATTGCGATAGAGGCTCAACTCGAGCAAGTCACCAACGACCGCCACTCGCTGACCAGGCTTAAGATACTCAATGGCGAGCCACTTTGTGACTTGATCAACCACCAAGCCAATAGCGACGACGCCAAGGATCGTTAAGATGGACCCCCGCCTCGTCAGCGCTGACCTCATGAACGCCGTTCCAGACGCTGTTTACACCCCACGCACATCGTTGCCCGCGGCACGGCTTGTAGCCGCGCCTTGCCAATCGGCCCCCCACAGGCTTCGCAGATCCCATAGCTACCCTCATCGAATAGCTTGAGTGCTAGTTCGCTTTGTTCAAACATCGCCCGCGCGTTGGCCGCCAGCGAGACCTCTTGATCACGCTCGAAATTGGAGGACCCGACATCGGCTGGGTCCCGCCCCGCCGCATCGGCTCCTTCGGTCAACAGTTCGGCTAGGCCCGCCTGAGCAACCAAATACTTCTGCTCATAGGCTTGCACATCTTCTAGAAGCTGATCCCTAACCTCTGCCAACTCGTCAGCGGTCCAGGGCTCTTCACCCTCCGCGACCGGGATTACTGGTTTCGTCCCCACAGATACCTCCTTCTCGATCCGGCTAGTCATTTAGTACGCATACTGTAGCGGTCATGGCGTAAAAGTGGAAGTTGACCGCCTTAAGCGTCGAGCAGGGCGTCGAGTCGCGGCGTGGCGCTAGCGGACTCCCCACTCCAATCATTGGCCGTCCGGGCAGGAGTCTGCAAGAGATCCGGGATCTCCTCGGGGGCAAATTGTGAGGAGTCCAGGCGCTCGATCTGAGACTTCAGATAGCCGGTCATCGTCTGGCGGAAGCTCTTCTCGTACGTCCGCAGCTTCTCGACTTTCGCGAAGAGCAGGTCACGCTCGTGTTCTAGCGCCCCGAAGACCTCAGAACGACGAGCGGAGATTTCCGAGTCGATGGTGATGGCACGCTGCTGGGCTTCTTGGACCAGGCGCTCGGCATTAGTCCGCGCCTCCCGATCGATCCGATCGGCGCGCTCTTGGGCATCTCCATTAATCTGACTCGCGGAGTCGGTCGCCTTGCGCAGCATCTCCTCGGCGGAGAACTGAGCCTCCGACTTGACCTGGGCAACGTGGGCGTCGGCTTCGTTCTTGACCCGCGCAACATAAGAGTCGGCTTGGTTCTTGACGGCGCGGATTTCCTCTTCCACCGCTGCTTTACGCCGAGTCGCTTCGGCGGTCGCTTCGCTGACTAGGTTGTCGGCTTGTTCGGTCGCCAACTGGACGAGGCGGACGACCGCCGTGCTGGCTTCTGGTGAGGTGGTCACAGCGATTGGATCCATGCCAACCGGTTGCTTGTCAACCATCATTAGCCGCTCAAGCTGCTCGCGCAGTTGATGGTTCTCGCCAGTCAAGCGCATCACCTGCTCTTGGCCAGCGCCAGCCTTCTGAGAGTCTATTAGTCGGGTTTTGGCTTCAACGAGATGACCCTTGGCTTCGCCAAGTTGGGTGCGATATTCGTTGGCTTGCCCCTTGGCTTCAATGAGCTGGGCATTGACCTGGGCTAGTTGGCCCCGCAACTGTTCCAACTCCCGGACTAACGCCTGGTCGTTGCCGGGGCCCGATCGAGGGGCGGAGGCGGACCGTGCCTGCTCAAGCTCCGCTTGGAGGCGGGTCATCTTGGTCTTGGTTGTATTGCGCTCTTCTTGGAAACGCGTGATCTGATACCGAAGGTTCTCAACTTCCTGGCTGGACTCACCACCACCAGCAGTCGGAGCACCCTTGTCTTTCACCCTCCGCTTGAGAGCTTCGTTCTCCTCGGTCAGGACCCCGATTGTCTCCTCGACCTTGTCAACGAAGATATCAACGTCGGTGACCTCGTACCCGTTGCGTCGCGACATGTGAAATCGTGTCTTACGCACCTCGTCAAGAGTCATCGTCATGGCAGTAGCCCTTTCGCCGTGGCAGCTTACCCATTCCTGAGAATTTCATGAGTAAAGCTAGGCTACCGTACCATGAGCAAATGCTCAATCTGGCAGCGTAACTTGTGCCCTAGCATACTCTATCAATTAAAAGAAGACGGCCCGTGTGATCCAAATACCGACTATGACTAGGAAAAATAGAATCAGAAAAGCCATGTCAAGCAACATCGACCCAACTCTCAAGGGCTTAATTAACTTCCTTAAGGGTTTTAAGAGTGGGTCGGTCAGCGTGTAAACAGTTTCAGCGAGTAACAAACCCAACTTGCGCGGTTTCCAGCCGGGATTGAGCAGCGGGATCCACGACAGAATCGCTCGTGCAAACAAAACCAACTGGTAAGCCGACAGAACCCCAATAATCACCCGGCCAATCGTAACCATGGAACCTCACTCATAGGAGTCGTATGCGCCCGAGGAGGAAAGCTGATCTTTGTCGGCGTCGGTGAGACGAACCGCAGCTGGAATCACCATGAAAACCCGTGAAGTTATCCGCTCCAACTTACCGTCGGTGACAAAAGCCATGCCCGACGCAAAGTCAATCAGCTTTTGGGCTTGCTTCTCATCGGTCGTCGTTAGATTCAAGATGATCGGCACCCCCTCTTTATAGCTTTCCCCTATTTTAGCGGCTTCCGAGAAGGAGTACGGACGAACGTGGGCGATCTCTGACATCGCCAGCGTACGGGTGGCCTGAGAGCGCCGACGTTGATCGAGCGAGGTTACCACAGAACCCTGGCGGATGGCGGCCGGGCGTTCCCGCCCCGACGCCTTAGCGGTCTCAATATCAACCACATCGGTCGTTTCATCGTCGGCCGAGGACTGCTCACCTTCGATGACAAACTCATCATCTTCAGCGTGGGCGCTAGGTCCAAGAATGAATGCGGCAACCCGGCTTAGTCGGTCAGCCATGGTACCTCCTCAGGATATTCTTATTGCGAGATTACCGCACAGTGGGACAAAGGACGGTAAACACGCGGGCGGTCAAGGGTTTTCTAGCCAAATAACCCCGGCCTGACGACCGGTTTGGCCACGATCTCTCCGGTGGGAAAAGAATCGAGGATCGCAAGATGTGCAAGGGTCGAGGCAGGTCACCTGGACCCCCCGATCAACCAAGATCGCTTCCGCGCCGGCCCCCAGATCGATCGCGGGAGTGTCTTTCTTTGATCGAGATTCGGTCGCCGGAATCGCCTGCCAGGCCTTCTCGGCCATGTCAGGGGGCACTTCGTAGCAACCAGCGCAGATGTGGGGACCAATCCAAGCCTGGATCTGTTCCGCGCCGTGGTTGGCCATCACCGCTAGACATTGCTCGAGAATCCCCCCTAGCAGGCCAGCACGCCCGGCATGAGCCACCCCGATCACCCGCGCTTGCCGATCAGCCAAGAGGACTGGCACGCAATCCGCCACCCGGACCACGAGGGCGACCTTCGCCAAAGTGGTCACCATTGCGTCAGCGCGGGGGTGGGGGTCACCGGAGGTCCGAGCAAAGGTAGCAGGCGCAGCGAAGGGGTAGCCAGGGCGAACC
>JAIRKB010000228.1 GCA_031260385.1 Propionibacteriaceae bacterium
CTCCGGCGCCGAAGGGGTCACCCGCCTCAACGACACCCCGTGTGCCCTCGCCTTGACCCATTCCGATATTGATCTGGAACAAGAGATCATCCAAACCTTGACCGAACAACGAGTGGCAGCCGTACTGCTGACCGGCGCAACCCGACCGAACAAGGATTCCGACGAGCGGATCGCCCGCTACGCCCAAGCTCTCGCCTCTGTGCAAGCGAAGCTCATCCTCTGCGCCCACCCCCACGTTCCCACCCTGCCTGACATTAAGGCAGTCAACTGCGATAACCCTGGTGGCGTCCGACTGCTCGTCCAACATCTGGTTGCCAAAGGTCACCGTCGGATCGCCTTCCTAGGCTGGTCGGATACCACCGCTGCCAATCAGCGTTTTCTCGGTTATTCGCTCGGTCTGCGCGATGCCAAATTGCCGCTTGAGGCGTCGCTAGTCATCGAATGCGCCGATGATGTTGTCGGCGGCCACCTGGCGGCCCTCCTGCTGCTCAAGAAGCCGGACCCGCCGACGGCCATTGTTGCTCTCAACGATGCGGTGGCTGTAGGGGTGTACCGGGCGGCCCGCGACATCTCGATCTCGATCCCGAAAGACCTTGCGGTCACCGGTTTCGGCGATTCCCCATTCGCCACCGACCTGACGCCCCCCCTAACGTCAATTCGGGTTCCCTACTATGAAATTGGCCGGCGCGCCGCCCAAGTCGCCTTCGACCCCGACTTCACCGAGTCCCGCGTCGAACTACCAACCGACCTGATCGTCAGAGACTCGACCGGCTAGCTGGTCGCCCTTCGAACCCGGTGGTCAATGCCCCCCTCGACCACCGGGTTCGACCTGTCTAGTTACTGGTCGACCCGAGCGATGTAGGCCTTGACCACCTCAACATCGGATGGCACGGTCACCGGCGCGATCCCGCGGAGTTGCCATGTCTCGGCCCCCTTGCCGAGGAGAAGTACGAGACCGTCGTCGCTAGCTTCGGTGATGGCCCGCTCGATCGCTTGGGGGCGGTCGGGCACGATCTGGGCGGGCTTATGGCCGGTCGCCCGTACATACCGGTCAATATCCTCACAGATATCCTCGATCGGCACCTCACCTGGATCATCTTCGGTGAGATAAATCTCCGTCGCGACTTCACCAGCGATCGTGCCAAGCTCTTGACGCCGGTTCAACCCCTTGGCACCCCCCGACCCGAACATCATCGTGATCGGCGCCTGCGGATAATCGCGGCGGACACACTCCAACAAGGCGGTCACCGAGAGCTTCTGGTGGGCATAGTCGACGATCACCGTCGTCCCGCGCTTCAGGCGGAAAACCTCCATCCGACCCGGGACGCGAGTGGCGGCTAGCCCGGCCCGGATCCACTGGTCTCCCACCCCCAGCTCCCGAGCGATCGCAATCGCCGCTAGGGCATTCTCAACGTTAAACTCCCCCGGAAGCTGGAACGTATAGTCCGCTGCTGAACCGTCACCACTGCGCACCCTAAACCGAGCCCCGAGAGCACTAGTTTCAACCACCTCCGCGCTCAGACTGCCACCACCCAGGGCATAGGTGACCACCCGCTCACACTGCGCCGCCGACGACATCACCCGGTCGTACTGATCCGTACGCGCATTAACCACCGCCACCCGGGACTGGGCAAACAAAGCCAGTTTCGCGCTCAGATAATCCTCCATGTCGGCATGCTCAATCGGGGAAATGTGGTCCTCAGCAATATTTAGAAACGCCCCGACCTCAAAGGTGATATTGCCCACTCGCTGATAGCGCAGCCCCTGAGAGGACACCTCTAGACACATATAGCGCATCCCGGCGCTGACGGCATTATGGAGGTGACGATATAGCTCTAGGGTCTCCGGGGTCGTCTTCTCCGACCCCGCCGCAGCCACCCCATCGTCAAAGCGGATCGAGGAGATGATCCCCGGGCGCGGCCCCCCCGTCGCCTCCTGCCAGGCCGCCAGGATCGAATGGAGCAAGAAAATGGTCGTCGACTTCCCCTTAGTCCCCGTCACCCCCAGGATCGTCAACTGATCCCACTCACGATCATAAAACAAGGTCCCAGCCCCAGCGATCGCCGTTCGCATATCGTTAACAAGGATGCGTGGAAGGGTCGCCACCTGCCGATCAACCTCACTGAGATACCCGACCGCGCCCCGCTGAATCGCCTGCGCCAAATAAACGGGCGAGAAGTGCTGACCCTTACAGATAAATAGTGCCCCCGGACCCACCTCCCGGGAGTCATAAGTCACCTGGGTGATCGTAGGGTCATCCCCCACCGCCGCCTCAATCACCACCGGCCCCAAGGCCCTGGCGTACTCACTTAACGAATGCTGCACCATTTCCTTCCGACCCGACGAGCGTACCACGAGACATCGTCCCGTTCGGCTCGGGTGGTTTGTTTTCGGGGGGATCGGATAGTCTGCAATAGATTAGGAGATGCTTGATGACAACGGGAAATAGTTCCACCAGACCACGACTGCCCCATTCCGCGCCCCGCCTGCTAGCGATGCTACTCGCAATCGCGCTGATGACTGGGACCGTGCCGGCCGTCGCCGAGGACCCAACGGCCGGGCAGGTGCTAAAACTGACCTATCCGACACCAACCACGAGCAAGCCGAAGGCGACCAACAACCTGCAGGTCTACCTCCCGAAGGGGTACGATCCGCGCCGGAGCGAACCCTATCCCGTCCTCTACCTCGCTCACGGTGTGCCCGGCGCCGAGTCGGATTGGATGACAGCGGGCGACGCCCCGCGCATCGTCGAGGATGCCATCGCTGCCGGGGTGACCCAACCTTTCGTGATCGTGACGAATAAATACTCTGGCTGGGTGAAGCCGGAAATATACAGCGCTGATCTGATCAACAACCTGATCCCCTTCGCCGAGTCCCAGTTCAACATCGCCAAGACCGCATCCGGACGGGCCGTCGGCGGGCTGTCCTGGGGTGGAGCCCTCGCGATCTGGCTGTTCTACCATCATCCAGATATCTTTGAATACTTCGGCGGCTGGAGTGCGTCAACGGAGTACGTCGCCCCGACCAGCTCCCAACTACCCGGTATGCAAGCCGTTCAGGGCGGGCTGCATAGTGTCGTCGGGGCTTCGGATCGCGACACCGTCTCCGGCGCTACCCTCATCCAAGCCACCCACCAGCGCGAGAACGGACTCACCACTATGGGCATGAAGGTGAAAGCGGTCACGGTGGAAGGAGGACACTCCTGGGCCGTCTGGCGCCTCGCGCTGACCGACTTCGTCCGCAGTTACGCTTTCAAGGCCACGACGCTATCCCTTGAGATCGACGTCGGGCAAGAGACGACCCTGGTCGCCAAGGTCGCCGGATTGACCAACCAGCCGATCCAGCCGAGCGGCCAAGTCTCCTTCTACGCCGACAAAGTCCTGCTCGGGGTCGCCGACCTGGATCAAGGAATCGCTAGTTGGACCACCACCCTCGGCAAGACCGAGGTGATGGCGATTTACTCGGGCGATACTCGCTACAGCTCGTCAACCAGCCATCCGAGCCTACCGCGACCAAGAATCCTGACTGGGGGCGCCGTCGCGAGTTAACCCCGTCCGGGTTCATCAGAGCGCTAAGCTTGGCCTATGACAACGGCGAGCGACCAAGCGCCCGTAGTTCACATTGAGGGGTTCCGGATGAGTTTCGGAGCCACCGAGGTCATCAAAGGGCTGAGTTTTGATGTGTACGAGCGCGAGACTTTCGGATTTTTGGGATCGAACGGATCGGGAAAAACCACGACGATCCGAGCGCTGCTGGGGATTTACATCCCCACCGCTGGCGTCTTGAAGGTCAACGGTCGAACCTTCGAACCCTCGCAATCGGGCGAACTCGGCTACCTCCCCGAGGAACGCGGCCTCTACAAGAAGGAGACCGTCATCGATACGATGGTCTACTTCGGGCGCCTGAAAGGGATGGCGCCGAATGCCGCCCGGACCTGGTCGCTGGACTACCTGGAGCGGGTCGGCCTGCCCGACAAGCCGAAGGTCCGGCTCGACAAGCT